>JACRMD010000316.1 GCA_016215085.1 Solirubrobacterales bacterium
CCGAGCGCGGCGGCGACCTCCTCGTAGCTGGCGCCGTCGATCGCGGTGCGCAGCAGCGCCTCGCGCTGGAGCTCGGGGAGCGCGGCGAGGCCGGCGAGCGCCTCGCGGACGGCGGTGCGGCGCGCGAGGTCGGCCTCCGGGGCGTCGGCGCCGTGGAGCGCGTCGGAGAGCTCGTCGAAGCGCATGCGCGAGCGGCGCAGCTGCTCGATCGCGGCATGGTGGGTGGCGCGGAAGAGGTAGGCGCGGACGTCGGTGATGACCGTCCCGCGCCGGAGCTGCTGCCAGGTGGACAGCAGCGCCTGCTGCACCGCGTCCTCCGCGCGGGCGTCGGCGAGCAGCAGGCGGCGGCAGAACCCGTGCAGCGCCCGGCGGTGGCGCTGCACGAGCACCTCGAACGCCCGCTCGCTGCCCTGGTTGGCCAGGGCAGCGAGGCGGTCGTCGGGCTGGGTGCGCAGCAGCGCGGCGCCGAGCATGGGGCTAGGGGCGCACCAGCTTGAGCTTCTCGAAGACGGCGACGCCGCCCTCGACGTGCAGCTCCGCCTCGGCGACGAGCACGCCCACGGCGAGGTCGGCGGCGGTGCAGTCCGCGCGGTCCTCGTCCTCGTGGTCGGCGGCGTCCTCGCCCTTGTCGCCGCTCTTGTCGTCGTCCTCGTCGTCCTCGCGGGACGCGCCGCCGGTCGCCGGCGTGGTCGACGCGGGCCGCTCGTCCTCGTCCTCGTGGTCGGCCGCGTCCTCGCGGTCGGGCTCGTCCTCGTGGTCGGGCTCGTCCTCGCGGTCGTCGTCGCGCGCGGCCTTCGCGGCCGGCGGGGCGTCGTCGCCGTGCTCGCACTCGATCTCCGTGCGCGCCGTGACGGCGCCGGTGAGCGTGCCGCCGCGCGCCAGCGTCACCGTGACGCTGCCGTCGGCCATCGCGGTGATCGAGCCGGCGCCCTCGTCGCCGTCGCGGACGCCGTCGCCGTCGGAGTCGCGGCGGGTGGCGTCGCTGCCGAAGCGCTGCTCCTGCCCGTTGCTCAGGCCGTCGCGATCGCGGTCCTCGCGGCCGTCCTTGACGCCGTCGTGGTCGCTGTCGGTCGAGCGCGGGTTGGTGTGCACCAGGTACTCCGACAGGTTGGTGAGACCGTCGCGGTCCTGGTCGACCGCGGCGGTGCGCACGTGGTGGCGCTTCTCCCAGCGGTCGGGCATGCGGTCGTGGTCGCGATCGCGCTGCGCGGCGCCGGCGGTGGCCGGGAGCAGCAGCAGCGCGGTGATGGCGAGGATGTGGCGGGTGGGGTGCAAGGTGATGCCTCCTTGGCAGTGGGTTCGACCGGAAGAGGCACCGCACGTGGCCGCGTCACGCGCGCTCGGACGGATGTCCAGCGCGACGTCCCCAGAAGTGGCTACGGGCAGGAGGTGTAGGCCACGAAGCGGCCGTGGCGCACGGCCCGCTCGAACCCCGGCGGCGGCGCGTTGGTGATCGGGCTCGCGCCGTCGGCGAACCCGTAGCGGCGCAGGAGCTTCTCCCCGAGCAGCAGCAGCGCGACGCCGTGGTCGCGCTGCCGTGCGCTGCGCGACCCGACGCGCTCGCGCGGCAGGTCGAGGATCCACCGCGTGTCGGGCACGAGCCGGTAGTTGGGCAGCGTGACCGGCCCGCAGCGCAGCCCGTCGGTGACCTCGCGCGTGTGCAGCACCCCCACGAGGTCGTCGTGGGTGCCGCGGATGAAGCGCAGCTCGGTGGCCAGCCGGTCGAACGCGTCGGCGCGCACGACGACGAAGGCCAGGCCCGCGGCGATCGCCAGCCCGAGCAGCCAGCGCGTGCGCGTCACGAGGTACCCCGCCGGCAGGCACAGCGCCACCGCCGGCACCGTGAGGTAGCGCGGCAGCACCGACAGCCCGGCGATCGACGTGGCGAAGAACGTGAACGTCCCCGCGGCGAAGAGGGCGAGCGGCACGTACACGGCCCGGCCCTCCCGGCGCCGCCAGGCGACGACGACCCCGATCGCCGCCGCCACCGCCACCGGCTCGCGCGCCGTGTCGGCCAGGAACCGCACGAAGTCCCCGGGGACCTCGGAGAGCGACTTGTTGCGGTTGAGCTCGTCGGCGAGCTCGGAGGTCGCGTGGAAGGAGTACAGCGGGTCGCCGGTGACCCACAGGTCCACCGCACACCACACCAGCGGCGCCGCGAGCACCCACGGCAGCTCGCGCGGCGGCATCCGCCGCCACAGCCACAGCCCGCCGGCCAGCAGCCACGCCTCGGGGCGCAGCAGCCCGGCGAGGAACAGCAGGGGCAGGACCGCGCGCCGCCGGCCCTCGGCCTCGAACGCCGCGGCCCACAGCACCAGCGCGAGGAACGGCTCGTCGACGTACGCGCGCGCCGCGTAGAGCAGCAGCGCGAACGACGAGCCCGCCAGCAGCGCGGCCATGAGCCCGGCGCGGCGGTCCCAGATCGCCGTGCCGAGCCGGTAGACCGCCCACGTGAACGCGACGTGCGACAGCGCGGTGAGGAGCACCAGCACGCGGTCGCCGTGCTCGCCGACCAGGCCGACGAGGGCGCAGACGGCGAGGTAGAGCGGGTGCTCGGTCGGCGCCTGGTAGGCCTCGAAGGTCGGCTTCATGCCGTCCAGGAGCTCGCGCCCCCAGACCAGGTGGTAGTAGGCGTCGTAGTTGGGGTACGTGGGCACGGCCGCCCAGAAGACGACGGCGGCCATCGCCAGCGCGGCGACCACGAGGTGCTCGGTCCGGCGCCCGGTCACGCGAGCGAGCGGTCCCGCCCGCCCCGCGCCAGCGCGAGGCCCATGCCCAGCAGCGCCCACGCCAGCGGGTCCTCGAGGAACGCCGCGTAGCCCCACGTGTGCAGCAGCAGGGCGGCGAACGCCGCCGCGACGGCCGCGCGCACCGGGTCGCCCCGCGCGCCGCGGAACAGGGCCAGGAACGCCGCCACCAGCAGCGCCGCGTAGAGCAGCAGCCCGGGGACGCCCTGCTCGGCCGCGACCGTCACCGGGATCGTGTGCGACGCCGACACCGCCTTCTCGGCCGAGACCTTCTCCGCGCGCCGGTACGCGCGCGAGAACGAGCCCGAGCCGTGGCCCTCGGCGGGCGCGTCGGCGAACAGGCCGACGCCCCCCTGGATCAGGTCGTACCGGCCGCTGGTCGCGTCGTCGGTGGACTTCCCGCTGGAGAGGTCGACCGTCAGCGCCACCACGACCGCGCCGACGACCGCCGCGCCCGCCGCCACCGCGACCGCGCCGCGCACGCTCCACCGCAGCCCGCCGAGCACGAGCAGCCCGAGCAGCAGCGCCGCGAAGCTCGTCTGCGACAGCGTCGTCACCAGGCCCGCCCACAGCACCAGCAGCAGCGCCGCGGCGATGCCGACGTCGCGGCCGCGCCGCGCCCACACCAGCACCGCCGCGAGCCCCAGCATCACGACCACCAGGAACCGGCCGTAGATGTTGGGGTCGAAGAACAGCGAGTTGACGCGGAAGTAGGACTCGAACTGGTTCGAGGCGATGATCTTGGGGTTGAGGAACAGGTGGCGCGTCGCGTACTCGACGAAGCCGATGCAGGCGAAGGCGACCGCCAGCCCCGCGAGCACCCCGAGCACCTGCAGCGCCAGCCGCCGGCTCCAGTCGATCCGCGCCAGCAGCGCGAAGAGGATCGCGAACGGCACGTAGAAGAACACGACGTTCTCCAGCGCCTTGTCGAAGTCGTCGGAGTACGCCGCCTGCACCGCGTAGAGCACCACCGTGCCGGCGAGCAGCCACTCGAGCACCGACGGCTCGCGCTCCTCGGCGTCACCGTCGCGCAGCCGCGGGATCGCGTAGGCCAGCGCGCCCGCGGCGACCACGACGTACAGGGGGACGAGCAGGTTGGCGGTCGAGCCGCCCGAGGAGATCGGGATGCGGAACGGGATGACCAGCGCCGCGGCCAGCGGGAACGCCGCCGGCCGGCGCGCGAAGAGGACCGCCAGCGCGGCCAGCGCGACGACCGCCACCGCCCCCGCCGCCGCGGCGGCCGCCGGGTGGTCGCGCAGCGGGTCCAGCTGCTCGCTGTCGGAGATGTGCGCGACGAGCAGCACCGGCGCCAGCGCGAGCGCCCCGAGCATCGCGATCGCGCGCCAGCGCGCCTGCGGCAGCAGCACGGCGCCCGCGGCCAGCAGGGCCGTGACGATCAGCGGGACAGGAGCGTCCACATCCGGGCCATCAGCTCGCTGACGGCGGGGTCGTTGGCGTTGACGCGCTGCGCGAAGGACGGGAAGCCCGGGCGGATGACCAGGCCCTTGCCGAACCGCGCCGCGGTGATGACGGACCTGCCGGGCGGGTCGACGGTCACGCCGCTCGCGACCTGGTCGGCCTCGCGGCCGATGCGCGCGGTCTCCTCCCACGCCGGCACCGCGCTGATCAGGCCGCTCGTGCCGGTGAACAGCTCGATCTCGTCCTGGAAGTTCTCGAGGTCGGTCGCCTGGCGCCGCAGCGGCGCCAGCCGCGCGCCGAAGAGGTCGGCCGGCCGGGGCCGCGACGGGTCGACCATGCGCCCGCGGGCGTTGACGGCCACCGTCCGCCGCAGGCTGTCGATGCCCAGCGAGACGACCGTGCCGCCGCCGCGCACGAACGCGCGCAGCCGCGCGCGCACGGTGCTGGGCAGCCACCGCGCGTCGCCGGGGATCAGCACGCCGCGGTGGCCGGCGAGCCGCGGCCCGAAGCCGGCCTGCAGCGCCGCGTCGGTCGTCACGTCGTAGCGGCGGCCGGTGCGGTCCAGCCACAGCAGCAGCGGCGCCTCGCGGTCGCGGAAGCCCTCGGGCAGCCCGTCGCCCGCCGCCAGCCGCCGGAGCGTCGCCGCGACGCCGAGGTCGAGGAGGTTCGGGGCGCCGTCGCCGTCGTCGTCGACGGGGTTGCGGCCCTGCCAGGTCATCGCCGGCAGGAGGACGAGCACGCCGCGCGGGCGCTTCGCCGTCCCGGCCACCGGCTGGCGGGCCTGCACCGGGACGAGCACCTGGGTCGAGCGCTCGCGCGTCGTGACGCGGAAGACGTAGACCCCGGACTTGCCGCCCGGCGCCTGGAAGACCACGCGCGGGCGCGTCTTGGGCCCGCCGCGGGCGCGCACGCTCCCGCCGAGCCGCCGCAGCGACCACGAGAAGCGCTCGCCGCGCGCGTCGAGGAACAGCTCGGTGCGGCCGCGGGCCTTGGTCGGCGCCATGGCCGGCTGCGCGGCGAGGTAGCGCACGGTGATGCCGCCGTGGCCCGGCAGCTTGCGGCCGTAGCGCAGCCGCGGCACGTCGCTGCGCCCGAGCGGCACCGACGCGCCGCGGTTGCCCGCCTCGTCCTGCCAGATCAACACCACCAGGTAGGTCCCCGGCGAGACGCGCCGGCCCTGGACGCGGCCGTCCCACGACCACTCGGTGGCGCCCTTGGGCAGGTCCTGGCGCAGGACCTTGCGCGGCCTGCCGGGCGCGGTGCGCACGAGCAGGACCTGCGCCGCGTCGAGCGCGGGGCCGAAGCGCGCGGTGACCTTGCCGTCGGCGTTGGGCAGCAGCTCCGGCCCGGGCTCCCTGCTGGGCCCGATGCTCGTGACGCGCGGCGCGGGCGGCGTGGTGTCCTTGCGCACCGACCGGGGGTAGACGACCGAGCGGCCCTGGTCGCGCAGCGTGATGCGCAGCTTGTAGCGGCCGTCGGGCACCACGCGGCCGTCGTCGTCGCGCCCGTCCCACGGGATGCCGGGCAGGCCGATCACCTCGTAGGCCTTGGCCCGGCGGTCCTCGACCAGCGTGCGCACCGTGTCGCCGTCGGCGTCGACGACGCCCAGCGTCACGCGGTCGCTCTCCTTGAGGCGCAGCGCGAAGCGGACGCGGTCGGCGCGGCCGTCCTCGTTGGGCGAGAACGACCCGCGGAAGCGCACGCCCTGGATGACGCTGGGCTCGTCCTTGATCCGCTGGGCGACGAAGAACGCGGCGAAGGTGGCGGCGACGAGGACGCCGAACAGCGCCGCGGCCAGCCGCGTCACGGAAGCTCCACGAGCGTCCCGTTGTCCACGGGAGCGTGGCGCGCGGCCTCGTCGCCCGTGGTCACCACGAGGGCCGCGCGGATGACGTGGCGGTGGCAGACCACCAGCGCGGGCAGCGGGCCGCGGCGCACCTCCGCCAGCGCGGCGGCCACGCGCTCCTCATGCTCGGCGAACGACTCGCCGCCCGGGAAGCGCCACGACGGGTCGCCGCCGTGCCAGCGCTCGAAGCCCTCGGGGTCCTCGGCGCGCACCTCGGCGAACGAGCGGCCGGTCCAGTCGCCGGTGTCGGTCTCGACGAGGCGGCCGTCCTCGCGCGGCTCGAGCCCGATCGCCGCGGCCACGACGTCGGCGGTCTCGCGCGCGCGGGCCAGCGGCGAGCACCACAGCGCCGCCCACTCGCGCTCGGCGGCCACCGCGGCGAGCTCGCGCGCCTGCTCGCGCCCGCGCTCGCTGAGCGGGACGGGGAGGTGGCCCTGGAAGCGGCCCTCGGCGTTGAACGGCGTCTCGCCGTGGCGGGCGAGCGCGATCACGCCTGCTCCACCGTGTCGGAGCGCAGGCCGAGCCGCAGCGTCTCCAGCGACAGCACGTCGGCCGGGGCGATGTTGCCCAGGTTGACCTCGCGCCCGAAGCGCTTGAGGAACCACACCTGCTGCTCCTTGCGCGGCGCCTCGAAGACCAGCCGGTCGACGTCGACCCCGTGGGCGATCTCGTCGATGAGCCCCATCCGGACCTCGCCGTCGGGGCGGAAGATGCCGGCCGTGCCGGTCTCGCGCGCCTCGGCGACGACCTTCCAGGCGCCCGCGTCGAGCTCGGCCTGGATCTGCTCGACCCACCGGTACGGGGCCATGATCTCGGTCTGGTCCTTGGAGCCGACCTCCGAGAAGACCGTCAGCCCATCCCGCGCCAGGCGGGAGATGATCGCCAGCTTCTCGTCGAGCGGCAGCGCGATCGAGCCGTCGCTGACCTCGACGTGGCGCAGGCCGAGCTCGTGGATCCACGCGACGAGCCCGTCCAGCCGGCCGTCGCGCAGCGCGATCTCGGTGAGCGTCCCGCCGAGCAGGGCGGGGATGCCGTGCTCGCGGTAGCGGGCGAGCTTGGCCTCGAGGTTGCCGGTGACGACGGCGGTGCCCCAGCCGAGCTTGACGATGTCCACCGCGTCGCCGGCGACCTCGACCAGCGCGTCGACCTCCGCGACCGACAGGCCCTTGTCGAGGACGTGCGTCAGGCCCCGCTCGCGCGGCTTGCGGCTGCGCTCCGGGAGGTCCAGGAACGACAAGGGCTAGGGCTGCTGGCCGGTGTTCTGGTCGCCGCCGACGGTGACGACCACCATCGCGCCCGGGCCGGCGAGCACGCGGGTGCCCTCGTCCAGGGGCTCGATCGCGTCGCTGGAGACCTCGATCAGCCGCGCCACCTCCCGCGCCTCCGCGCGGCGGCCCTCGGCGTACTCGACGATCGTGGCCGAGCGGCTCTGGTCGAGCGCGTTGGTGACCGTGCCGATCTTGAAGCCCGCGCTCTGGAGCTTGTTGGAGACGCCGCGGGCCAGGCCGGGCGTCGTCGTGCCGTTGAGCACCGACACCGTCACGTCACCGCGGCGCACGGGCTGCGCGCCGGTGGTCGAGGTGCCGCCGGTGGTGTCCGTCCCCTGCGCGGCGGGGGTGGTGATCTGGTTGGGCTTCGTCGCCGTCGGCTCGTCGCCGCCGCCGCCCAGCACCTGGATGCCGATGACGACCAGCGCGACGAGGATCACCGCGACCGCGCCGACCACCGCCAGCGTGGCGCGGGCGGGCGAGCGGCCCTCGTCGCCGCCGTCGCGGCGGCCG
>JACRMD010000317.1 GCA_016215085.1 Solirubrobacterales bacterium
GCCCGCCGGCGACCGAGGTCTGCTGCGGCAGCTTCGCCTTCGCGGGCGCGGCCTGCCCGGCCGCGCCGTCGGCCGGCTTGCCCGAGGCGGCCGGCTTCGCCGCGACGGCGCTGCCGTTGCGCACCTGCGCGGGGCTCGCCCCGCCGGGCTCGTCGGTGGTGTCGCCACTCCCGCATCCGTGCAGTGACAGGGCCAGGAGGGCCGTGATGATCAGTCGGCCACGCATGACGGCGCGTCAGCGTACGGACGCACCTAAACGCTGGCTAAAGCTGCGCAGGAGGCGGCTCAGGCGCCGGTCTTCTCGAGGTGTGCCTCGAGCGCCGCGTAGGCGTCGTCGACCGCCCGCTTGGCGGCCGTGTGCCGCGCCGTGGACTTCGCCGACTCGTACTTGGTCGCCCACGCCGAGGGGTCGGCGAGCTCGTCCTCGACCTTCGCCAGCGCCGCCTCGGCGGCCTCGATCGCCTGCTCGAGCCTGGTCTGCTCGCGCAGCGCGTTCTTCGACGGGCCTTTCGGCCTGCCGTTGCCGTTGCCGGTGGCGGCGGCCTTCGGCTTGGCGGCGGCCGGCGGCGGCGCCGTGGCCTGCTTGGCCTTGGGCTTCGGGGCGGCGGCGGGCGGCGGGCCCATCGGGTCCTCGCCGGCGGCCTTGCGCTCCTCGCGCACGCGCGCGTACTCGGCCCAGCCGCCGACGTAGGAGCGCAGCGTGCGGTGCTCGACGGCGACGGTGCGCGTGCCGACCGCGTCGAGCAGCGCGCGGTCGTGGGTGACGAGCAGCAGCGCGCCCTCGAAGCCCTTCAGCGCGTCCTCGAGCGCCTCGCGCGACTCGAGGTCGAGGTGGTTGGTGGGCTCGTCGAGGATCAGGACGTTGGCGCCCTGCGAGAGCAGGATCGCCAGCGCCAGCCGCTTGCGCTCGCCGCCGCTGAGGCCGTCCAGCGGCTTCTCGGCCTCGTCGCCGCTGAACAGGAAGCGGCCCAGCAGCGCCCGCGCCTGGTTGGGCGACAGGCCGGTGCGCTTCGCGCACGCCTCGAGCACCGTCCGCGCCGTGCCGAGGCCCTCGAGCTCGGAGTCGTGCTGGGAGAGGTAGCCGACCTTGAGGTTGTGGCCGGTCAGCAGCTTGCCGCCGTCGAGCGGGCGGCGGGCGGCCAGCGCCTCGATGAGCGTCGTCTTGCCGGTGCCGTTGGGGCCGACCAGCGAGACGTGCTCGCCGCGCTCGAGCCAGATCTCGGCGCCGTCGAGCAGCACCTTGTGGCGCTCGCCCTCGCCCACCTCGAGCCGGCCGTCCTCGAGCTCGAAGATCACGCGGCCCGTGCGCTCGGGCTTGGCGAACTGGAAGCCGAGCGCGCGCCCGTCGCGCGGGTCGCGCTCGATCTTCTGCATCTTGTCGAGCTTCTTGACCCGCGACTGCGCCTGCTTGGCCTTGGAGGCCTTGTAGCGGAAGCGCTCGATGAAGCTCTCCATGCGGGCGATCTCGGCCTGCTGCTTCTCGATGGCCTTGCCGAGCGCGATCTCGCGCGCGGCCTGCTCCTTGCGCCACGCGTGCCACGTGCCCTTGAAGAAGCGCGCGCGGCCCGCCTCGAGCTCAAGCACGGCGGTGCCGACCGCCTCCAGGAACCAGCGGTCGTGGGCGACCATGACGATCGCCGCGTCGAGGCCGACGAGCGTCTGCTCCAGCCACTCCAGCGACTCGATGTCGAGGTGGTTGGTCGGCTCGTCGAGCAGCAGGAGGTCCGGCTCGGCGGCGAGCACGCGCGCCAGCGAGGCGCGGGTGAGCTGGCCGCCGGAGAAGGTCGTCAGCTGCCGGTCGAGGTCCTCGTCGCGGAAGCCGAGGCCGTGCAGGTAGGTCGAGGCGCGCTCGCGCCAGCCGTAGCCACCGGCCGCCTCGAACCTCGCGTACACCTCGGCGTAGCGGGTCATCGCCGCCTCGTCGCCCTCCCCCATCGCCTGCTCCAGGCGCGCCAGCTCCTCCTCGAGCTCGAGCTGCTCGCGGCAGGCGGACAGGACGTAGTCGCGGAGGCTGAGGTCGCGGTCGCGGGGCGGGCGCTGGTCGTGCAGGGCGACGCGCACGCCCTTCTGGAAGACCAGCTCGCCGCCGTCGATGCCCGTCTCGCCGGCCAGCATCCGCAGCAGCGTCGTCTTGCCGGCGCCGTTGCGCCCGGCGATGGTCAGCCGGTCGCGGCGCTCCATCCGGAACGAGACGCCGCGCAGGAGCGGCTCCCCCGCCATGTCCTTGGCGAGGTCGGAGGCGATGACGACGGCCACGCCTGCATGGTAGGCATCCGTGCATGCGCCACCTCGTCGCCGCCGCCGCGGCCACCCTGCTCCTCGCCGTCCCCGCCGCCGCGCAGGAGACGAACACCACCGTCACCGGGTGGACCAAGGCGCCGGGGCCGCGGTCCTGGGACAGGCTGGAGGTGACGAAGACCGGGCCGTCGAGCGCGAAGACGGTGCTCGTGCTCGTGCCGGGCACCGCCGGCGGCCGCGGCGACTTCACGCTCGTGGCGCGCGACCTCGTCAAGGAGGTCCAGGGCCTGCAGGTGTGGTCGGTGGACCGGCGCTCGCAGCGGCTGGAGGACACCTCGGTCTTCGAGCAGGCCATCAAGGGCCAGGCCTCGCTGCAGCAGATGTTCGACTACTACCTCGGCTGGATCGGCAACTCGAACATCCAGCCCCACTTCCAGGCGCCGGACCCGCAGAAGCACCTGTTCATGGGCCGATGGGGCCTGCAGGTCCAGCTCGAGGACGTCCGCCGCGTCGTCAAGGCCGCGTCCCGCGGCGGGCGCCGGGTCGTCCTCGGCGGCCACTCGCTCGGCGCGTCGGTGGCGGTCGCCTATGCGGCGTGGGACTTCGCCGGCACCCCGGGCTACAAGGACCTCGACGGGCTCGTGCTGATCGACGGCGGCCTGCGCGGGAGCTTCAACGGCGCGGACCTCAAGGAGGCCAAGCGCCTCAAGCCGCAGGTCGAGCGCCAGCCGTGGCTGGACCTCCTGGGCATCGGGCTGCCGTGGACGTCGGGCGTCTTCGCCGAGGCCGGCGCGATCCTGACGCTGAAGGACCCGACCGGCCCGTCGGTCGCGCAGGCCTTCAACCTGCTGCCGCCGCAGTTCAAGCCGCCGGTGCCGGCCACCAACCGCGGCCTGTTCGGCTACGCCTTCGACGAGTCGTCCTCGCCCAAGGCGCTGTCGCTCATCCACGTGCGCGCGGGGACGCTGGCGGCCGAGGGCGACCCGCGCGACTGGGCCGACGGCGAGGTCACGCCGGTGCAGCGGCTGGCCGAGACCTTCGGCGGCGAGCCCGCCAACGCGGTCGAGTGGTACTTCCCGCGGCGGCTGACGCTCGACGTCGACGCCGCCTCCGCGCTGTCGATGACGCCGGCGGCCAGGTACCTCAAGCTGCGCCTGCGCCACGCGCGCAAGGCCCGGCTGCCGCTCTACGCGCTGCAGACGTCGCTCACCGGCGGGCGCGTGCTGAAGGGCGCGAAGTCGTTCGCCAGGCTCGCCGGGATCAAGCGGCCGACGCTCGTGGACGCCTCGTCGGAGCAGTCGCACCTCGACCCGCTGACCGCGGCGCCGGAGCGCAACCGGTTCCTCACGACGGTGGCGCCGTTCCTGCGGAACCTGCCCTGACCCCGCCGTAGGGCAGCCCGGCGCCCTCGCGCTGGAAGGCGATGATCTCGGCGTTCTCGCGCAGGACGCGGTACTTCGTGCCCTCGTACTCGCGGAAGAGGTCCTTGAGCAGCCGGAGGTTCGCCGCCGGCTGCTGCGCGAGCGCGGCCGCCAGCTCGAGGGCCGCCGCCTCGGCCTCGGCGGCGGCGACGACCCGCGTGACGAGCCCGAGCTCGAGCGCCTCGGCCGCCTCGACGACCCGCCCGGTGAGGATCAGCTCCTTGGCCTTCGCCAGCCCGACCAGCGGCACCAGGCGCGCGGGCCCGACCGGCACGCCGAGCTTGCCGCCGGGCCACAGCAGCTTGAGGTTGTCGCCGCCCACCCGCAGGTCGCAGCCGGCGGCGAGCTCGGCGCCGGCGCCGACGCAGTTGCCCACGCAGACCGCGATGGTCGGCGCGGGGAACGCCTCGACGGCGGCGTAGAGGCGCGCGAAGCCCTCCATCCGGGCCACGCCGCCGGCCGCGTCGAGCTCCTCGCCGACGTCCGCCCCGGCGCACAGCGCGCGCTCGGAGGTCGTCGAGAAGACCAGGCCCCTGAGGTCCTGGTCGGCGGCCAGCCCGGCCAGCGCGGCGTCGAGCTCGGCGAGCATCGCGGTGTCCATCGCGTTGCGTACGTCGGGGCGGTCGAGGCGCAGCACCGCGATCCCGTCGTCGCGGCGCTCGAGCTGGAGTGCGGCCATGGCGCCGCATTGAATACGATGCGCTCGATGCGCCGCCTGACCGGGATCCTCCTCACGTCCGTCGCCCTGCTCGCGCTGCTCGCGCCGGTGGCGCTGGCCCAGAACAGCGGCGAGGGCACCTACGGCGAGACGAACGACAAGGTCGTCACGAACGCCGGCTTCATCCTCATCGCGTTCTTCCCGACGTTCATCCTGCTCATGTCGCTGCTGCAGTGGCGGCTGGACAAGCGCAAGGACGCCAAGAAGAAGGCCGCGAAGATCGCCGGCGGCGACGACCGCTGGAAGGGCGGCTGGTAGGCCCCGAGGCCTCCCCGACCGCGATGGCCGACCCCGTGCGCTACGAGCGCGTCGGCGCCGCCGCGGTCCTGACGATCGACCGGCCGCAGCGGCGCAACGCCGTCGACGGGCCGACGGCCGAGGCGCTCGCCGCGGGCTACCGCGCCTTCGAGGCCGACGACGACGCGCGCGTCCTCGTGCTGACCGGCGCGGGCGGCGTGGCGTTCTGCGCGGGCGCCGACCTCAAGGCCATCGAGACCTTCGCCCCGCGGCTCTCGGACCCCAACGGGCCGTTGGGCTTCACGCGGCTGACCGCGTCCAAGCCGACCGTCGCCGCCATCGAGGGCTGGTGCCTGGCCGGCGGGCTCGAGCTGGCGCTGTGGTGCGACGTGCGCATCGCCTCGCGCTCGGCGCGGCTGGGCTTCCCCGAGCGCCGCTGGGGCGTGCCGCTCATCGACGGCGGCACGCAGCGGCTGCCGCGCATCGTCGGCCTCGGCCGGGCGATGGACCTCGTGCTGACCGGGCGGATCGTCGACAGCGCCGAGGCGCACGCCATCGGGCTGGTCAACGAGGTCGTCGACGACGGCACCGTGCTCGAGCGCGCGCTGGCCTACGCCGAGGGCGTCGCCGGGTTCCCCCAGGCGACGATGCTGGCCGATCGCCGCGCCACGCTGGCGGCGCTCGGGCTGCCGCTCGAGGAGGGCCTGGCGCTCGAGGCGCAGGCCGGCCCCGAGGTGTTCGGCGACGCGGTCGCCGGCGCCGCCCGCTTCGCCGGCGGCGAAGGGCGCGGCGGTTCGGGTTCCGGCGTATAGGATCGCCGCCGGACCAGGTCCCTGAGGAGGAGACGACGTTGGCGTACTTCGTGACCGGAGCCACGGGCTTCATCGGCCGGCATCTCGTGGAGGAGCTGCTGCGCAACCGCGAGGGCGAGGTGTTCGTCCTGGTGCGCGACAGCTCGCGCGGCCGGCTGGAGGAGCTCATCGCCTCCTGGCCCAACGGCGACCGCGTCACGCCGGTGGTCGGCGACCTGGCCGAGCCCCAGCTCGGCGTCGGCCCCGCGTGGATCGACGAGCACAAGGGCGAGATCGACCACTTCTTCCACCTCGCGGCGATCTACGACATGACCGCCGACGAGGAGCGCAACGAGCGCCTCAACGTGCAGGGCACGCGCAACGCGGTGGCGCTGGCCAACGCGCTCGAGGCCGGCATCCTGCACCACACCTCGTCGGTCGCCGCCGCCGGCTCGCACCGCGGCCTCTTCCGCGAGGACATGTTCGACGAGGGCCAGAAGCTGCCCTCGGCCTACCACCGGACGAAGTTCGAGTCCGAGAAGATCGCCCGCGAGGAGTCCACGGTGCCGTGGCGGGTCTACCGCCCCGCGATCGTCGTCGGCCACTCCGAGACCGGGGTGATGGACAAGATCGACGGCCCCTACTACTTCTTCAAGGCCATCCAGAAGGTCCGGGCCAAGCTGCCGCAGTGGGCGCCGCTGGTCGGCCCCGAGCTGGGCTGGACGAACATCGTCCCGGTCGACTTCGTCGCCAAGGCGATGGACCACATCGCCCACCAGCCCGACCTCGACGGCCAGGCCTTCCACCTCGCGCACCCCAAGGGCCAGCGCTCGGGCGAGGTGCTCAACACGTTCGCCCGCGCCGGCCACGCGCCGGTGATGGCGGTGCGCGTCGACAAGAAGATCCTCGACGCGCTGCCCAAGGGCACGTTCTCGATGCTCATGAAGCTGCCGGCGCTCAAGGGCGTCCGCGACTCGGTGCTGGCCGACTTCGGCGTGCCGCCGCAGGTCGTCGAGCACGTCGGCTTCACCTGCCAGTTCGACACGCGCGACACCGAGCGGGCGCTGAAGGGCTCGGGCCTCGAGGTCCCCGAGCTCGACACCTACGCCGCCAAGCTGTGGGACTACTGGGAGCGCCAGCTCGACCCGGACCTCTACAAGGACCGCTCGTTCGAGGGCGCGGTCAACGGCCGGACCGTGGTCATCACCGGCGCGTCCTCGGGCATCGGCCGCGAGGCGGCGCTGAAGATCGCCGCGGCCGGCGGCATCCCGCTGCTGGTGGCGCGCTCGCTGGACAAGCTCGAGGAGACCAAGGCCGAGATCGAGGCCAAGGGCGGCACCGCCTACGTCTACAGCGCCGACCTGTCGAGCTTCGAGTCGATCGACCAGCTCGTCGAGCGCCTGCTGGCCGACCATGCGGCGGTGGACATGCTGGTCAACAACGCGGGCCGCTCGATCCGCCGTTCGATCAAGCTCAGCCACGACCGCTTCCACGACTTCGAGCGCACGGTCCAGCTCAACTACCTGGGCACGATCAAGCTGACGATGGGGCTGCTGCCGCACATGGCCGAGCGCGGCTCGGGCCACATCGTCAACGTGTCGTCGATCGGCGTGCAGACCAACCCGCCGCGCTTCTCGGCCTACGTGGCGTCGAAGGCGGCCCTGGACGCGTGGACGCGCGTGGCCTCCTCGGAGGTCATCGGCGACGGCATCACGTTCACGACGATCCACATGCCGCTCGTGCGCACGCCGATGATCGCGCCGACCAAGATCTACGACTCGTTCCCGACGATCTCGCCGAGCGAGGCGGGCGACATCATCTGCGAGGCGATCCGCGCGAAGCCCAAGCAGATCAACACGCGGCTGGGGACCTTCGGCGAGGTGCTCTACGCGCTGGCGCCCAAGGCCGTCGACCAGATCCTGCACATGGCCTACAAGGTGTTCCCCGACTCCGCGGCCGCCAAGGGCCAGAAGGACCCCGACGAGAAGGCCTCGGTCGAGCAGATCGCCATGGCCAACCTCATGCGCGGGGTGCACTGGTAGGCAGCAGCACGGCCTCCGCGTCGGCCAGCAGGCGGCTGACGGCGCGGGGGCCCGGCAGCGCGCCCGGGTCGTCCTCCTGGGCGAGCTGCAGCAGCCCGATGTACGTCGCGTAGGCCAGCCGCGCCCGGTCGCGCGCGGCGGCCGGCGGCAGGCCCAGGTCGCGGAAGCTGCGCTCCAGGCCCGCCAGGCGGGTCGCCGTCACGCGGTGCAGCACGGCGCGGACGTGGGGGTCGGCGACGTCGGCCATCAGGCGGACGTGGACCGACGGCGTGCCGCTCTGGCTGTACTCGATCGCCGTGCGCAGCAGCGTGCGCAGCCGCTCGCGCGGATCGGCGATCTCGGCGAAGCTCGCGCGCATCCCCTCGCCGTGGGAGGCCTCCCAGCGGGCGAGCGCCGCGGCGACGAGCTCGTCGCGGCTGCGGAAGTGGGCGTAGAAGCTGCCCTTGGTGACCCCCAGGCGGCGGGCCAGCGGCTCGACGGCGACGGCGGCGAGGCCGTCCTCGGCGATGGCGTCCAGGGCGGCCTGCTCCCAGTCGGCGGCGCTCAGTCTCGGCATTGACGGAAATCATACGGTGCAGTATCAATACGCCACCGTATGTTGACCATCGCCGACGACCTCCACCTGCTGCCCGGCCGCCCGGAGCACGCGTTCAACGTCTACGTCATGGGTGGCGTGGTCGTCGACGCGGCCACCCGGCACGGCGCCCGGCGGATCCTCCGCGGGCTGCGCGGCCGCGACGTCCACGCCCACGCGCTCACCCACGCCCACGCCGACCACCAGGGCGCGTCGCACGCGCTCTGCGCGGCGCTCGGCATCCCGCTGTGGGCCGGCGCCGCGGAGGCCGACGCCGTCGAGTCCGGCGCCATCGGCCCGCTGGGCCCGAGCAACGTGATCACGCGCTGGCAGCTGCGCCACTGGGCCGGCCCGGCGCACCCGGTCGCCCGCCGCCTGGTCGAGGGCGACGAGGTCGGCGGCTTCACCGTGCTCGAGGTGCCGGGCCACTCCCCCGGGCTGCTCGCCTACTGGCGCGAGGCCGACCGCGTGCTGCTCGCGGGCGACGTGCTGTTCGGTCGCCACCCGCTCACCGGCAGGCCGGGGCTCCACGAGCCGCCGGTGCGGTTCACGCTGGACCCGGAGCGCAACCGCGCGTCGATCCGCCGGCTGGCCGAGCTCGAGCCGGCCGTCGTCTGCTTCGGGCACGGCCCGCCGCTGCGCGACGCGGCGGGCCCGCTGGCGGCCTTCGCGGCGGCGCTGCCTAGGACGCCTGAGCCGGCGACGGCTCGCGCGTGAAGCGCGGCTCGCCCGCGGTCTGCGCGGCGGGGTCGCCGGCCGTGGCCGCCTCGACGGGCTCCGGCGCGGCCTCGC
>JACRMD010000318.1 GCA_016215085.1 Solirubrobacterales bacterium
CAAGCTCGCGCGGCTGTGCGGCCTGGCGCTGGCGACGGCGGCGGCAGACGCGCCGCTGGGCGACGTGCGCGGGGACGCCGAGGCGGTCGCCCGCGAGGTCGTCGCCGTCGCCGGCGCCGAGGGCGCCGCGCTGGAGGAGGACGCGCTGGTCGCCGAGCTGCGCGCGCTGCCCGGCGCCGCGTCCTCGTCGCTGCGGGCCGACGTGGCCGCCGGCGCCGACGACGAGCTCGACGCGATCGCCGGCGCGGTGCTGCGGGCGGCCGCGCGCCACGGGCTCGCCGCGCCGCGCACGGCGGAGCTCGCGGCGCGCGTCGAGGCCCGGCGCCGCTAGCGGGCCCGGACCCGCTGCTCGCCGTCGGGCGCGTGCGCGTCGCGCCCCACGTACCCGTCCTTGCCGCCGAAGCAGACGTAGACGAGGTCGCCGTCGCCCACGTTCTCGAAGCCGCGCAGCGTCGGCGGATCCACGCGCGCGAACGAGCCCTCCTCGAGGACGTGCTCGGTGCCGTCGCCGAAGCGCATGAGCATCCGGCCGCGGTGCACGAAGTACACCTCCTCCTGCTCGTCGTGGTAGTGGCGGCCGCTGGCGATGCCCGGCGGCATCACGACGGCGTTGACGCCGAACGCGGTCACGTCGAGGGCGCGGCGGACCTTGCGAAAGCCCGGGCCGTCGCCCATGTCGTCGAGGTGCCCGACGGCCCAGCCGTCTCCTTGCTCGATGGCCATGGCGGGGTAGCCTATGCCCGGATGTCGGATCCGTCGAAGATCGCGAAGAACCTGCAGGCCTTCAAGATCGCGCTCAACGCGCACGACCGCGAGAACCCGTCGCACAACGCCTACGGCATCGGCCTCGCGCACTTCGACCTGGAGCGGCTGGGCTTCGACGAGGGGGAGGAGATCTTCCCCGGCATCACCATCCACGCCGACCAGGGCGTGACCGGCAACTTCCGCATCCTCTGCGACGGCCAGCACGACGAGGACCTGGCGACCGAGGCCGAGGAGGCCGACGTGGTCGAGGCGGTCGCGGCCGAGCGCGGCATCACCATCACGCCGGGCCCGCAGCAGGACTGAGCCCCGCCAGCCAGACGTCGACCTGCAGCGCCAGGGAGGCGCGCAGCTCGCGCTGCGACAGGCCGCCGCGGGCGTGGAGCGCCAGCAGGCCGTTGGCCGACGCCCACATGACGCGCGCGGTGCGCTTGGCGGGCACCTCGCGGAGCGCGCCCGCCGCGGCGGCGCGGCGCAGGGCGGCCGCCAGCCGGTCGAGCATCGCCTCCAGCCGCGCCTCGATGCGCGGGTCCTGGAGATCGCCCAGCAGCCGGAAGGCGAGCGGGTGGTCGCGGTGGAACGCCGCGTAGGCCTCCATGAACGCGCGGACCTCCTCGACGGGGTCGGCGCGGCGCGCACGGTCCAGGTACGCCTCGCCGCCTCCTTGCCGCCGAAGCGCCCGTAGATCGTGCCGATGGCGAC
Source organism: Solirubrobacterales bacterium (assembly GCA_016215085.1). Lineage (GTDB taxonomy): Bacteria > Actinomycetota > Thermoleophilia > Solirubrobacterales > Solirubrobacteraceae > Baekduia. The sequence continues at coordinate 1,465 of JACRMD010000318.1, forward strand.
GTCGGCCTCGTCGGCGAGCGCCTGGATCGTCATGCCCCGGTAGCCGCCCGTGCGCAGCAGGAGCTCGGCGGCGTCGAGGATGGCTCGTTCAGTCCGTCGTGCCATGGGCTTGCACTTCTAGAACGGCATTCTACTATGTGGCCATGACGGGTCCCGAGCTCATGCGGCAGTTCCTCCCCAACTCGCCCTTCCCGGCGGACCTCGGCCTGCGCCTCGAGGCGATCGAGCCCGACCACGCGACGCTCGCGCTGCCGTGGGCCGAGCGGCTGGCCACGATGGGCGACGTCGTGCACGGCGGGGCGATCGCGACGCTCGCCGACTGCGCGGTGATGGCCGCCGCCTGGTCGGCCGACGAGGTGCCCGCGACGCTGCGCGGCGTCACCGTCGGGCTCAGCCTCAACTACCTCGACACGGCGCGCGCCGAGGACCTCACGGCGCACGGCCGGGTGGTGCGCCGCGGGCGCAGCCTGTGCACCGTCGACGTCGACGTCCAGGGCGCCGACGGGCGCCTCGTCGCCAAGGGCCTGGCCACCTACAAGATGGGCTGACCGCGGCGCGCCGGCGCTCAAGGTTGCCTAGGCACCGGCCGACCTCCGGGGGGCACATGGACGGGCCCGCCCGCCACGAGGCGCTGCAGCGCCTCTTCGAGCTGTCCACCGACCTGCTCGCGGTCTGCGACCGCGAGGGGCGGCTGACCCACGTCAACCCGGCGTGGCGCTCGGCCCTGGGCTGGGAGCGCGACGACCTCGACGGCCGGACGTTCCTGGAGCTCGTCCACGGCGCCGATCGCGAGGCCGCCCGCGGCGAGCTGCGCCGCGCGCTGGAGCCGGGCACGCCCGTGCGCTTCGAGGTCCGCTACGCCACCGCCGACGGCGGCTGGCGCTGGGTCCTGTGGAGCACGAGCCGCGACGGCGACGACTGGTACGCCGTCGGCAAGGACATCACCGAGCGCAAGGAGCGCGAGGACCTCGCGCTCAACGACCCGCTCA
>JACRMD010000319.1 GCA_016215085.1 Solirubrobacterales bacterium
CGGCGCGCCGCGCACCAGCTCGACCGCCGCGCTGCCGGCGGCCTGGGCCGCACCGCAGCCCGACGCCTCGAAGCCGGCGTCCACGACGGTCTGACCGCGGACCACGACGTCGATCCGCACGAGGTCCCCGCAGGCGGCGCCGCCCGCGACGCCGTGGTGGCCGTGATCCGGCCGGTGGCCACGGCCCACGGGGTGCAGGAGGTGCTCCTCGAAGCGCTCGTCGGGCACGGTCAGCGAGTGTAGGCGTCCAGTCCGTACCGGACGGCTCAACCTCAGGCCCGCACCGTCCGATCACCGGAGCGTGGACCAGGTCTCTCGCCCCATGCTGATCGCCCTCGCCGCGGTGTTCATCTTCGCCGGCGTGTGGTTCACGGCGCTGCGCCCCAAGGGTGACGCCGCATCGTCGCCGGCCCCCGCGGCCGCGCCGAAGGCCCCGGGCCAGCAGGGCCTGGAGAACGCGGTCGGCAAGGCGCAGGGCGCCGTCGCCGCGTCGGAGTCCAGCGCCAGGAAGGCCGAGGCCGCCGCCGGCAACGACGCGCCGGCCAAGCCGGCCGCAACGCCGGCCAAGCCCGCCACGGCCACCCCGGCCAAGCCGGCCGCGACCACCGCGAAGGCCAAGGCCGAGACCACCACCGCCGACCCGTCCAAGCCGCTGCTCGCGCAGCTGGACAAGGGCAAGACGGTCATCCTCCTCTTCTGGGACCCGCCGGCCGCGGACTCCCGCTTCGCCTACAAGTCGGTCCGCCGCGCCGACGAGGCCGACGGCCGCGTCGTCGCCAAGTCGGTCCGCATCAAGGACGTCGGCCGCTACGAGGCCGTCACCACCGGCGTGCAGGTCCTCTCCTCGCCCACCGTCGTCGTGATCGGCCCCGACAAGAAGGCCGTCTCGCGCACGGGCTACGTCGACCGCAAGACGGTCGAGCAGCTCATCTCGGACTCGCGCCGCAAGCGCTAGGCGCTCAGTTCGCGCGCCGGAGCTGGACGCCCAGCTCGCGCAGCTGCTTCTCGTCCACCGGCGCCGGGGCGCCCGTCATCGGGTCGCCGCCGCTCGCGGTCTTCGGGAACGCCATCACGTCCCGGATCGACGGCTTGCCCGCGAGGATCGCCACGAGCCGGTCGACGCCGAACGCGATGCCGCCGTGCGGCGGCGCGCCGTAGCGCAGCGCCTCCAGCAGGAACCCGAAGCGCGACTCCGCCTCCTCCTCGCTGAGGCCGATGAGCTTGAAGACCTCGCGCTGCACCTCGAGGTCGTTGATGCGGATGGAGCCGCCGCCGAGCTCCCACCCGTCGACGATGAGGTCGTAGGCGCGCGAGCGCAGCCCCGCCGGGTCGTCGAACGAGCCGGTCGGCGCGGTGAACGGGTGGTGCAGCGCGTCCCAGCGCTGCTCGTCCTCGTTCCACTCGACCATCGGGAAGTCCACGACCCACAGCGCGTCGTGGCGCCCCGCCGGGATGAGGTCGAAGCGGCGGCCGAGCTCGAGGCGCAGGCCGGCCATCGCGGCCGCGCTGACGGCCGGCGTGTCGGCGCCGAAGAGCAGCAGGTCGCCCTCGGAGGCCTCGAGCGCGCGGACCACCGCGGCCTGCTGCTCGGGCGAGAAGAACTTGGCGATCGGCGAGCGCCACGTCTCCCCCGCCTCGACGAAGGCGTAGGCGACGGCCTTGCCGCCGTGGATCTTCACCACGTCGTTGAGCCCGTCGAGCTCCGAGCGCGACATCTCGCGCCGGCCGGCGTTCAGCGCGCGCACCACGCCGCCGGAGCCGAGCACCGACTCGAAGACCTTGAAGTCGCTGCCGCGCAGCTGGTCGGAGACGTCGCGCAGCTCAAGGCCGAAGCGCGTGTCGGGCCGGTCGATGCCGAACCGCTCGATCGCCTCGTCGTAGGGCATCCGCGGCCACGGCGGCTTGGCGATGTCCAGGCCGCCGACCTCGAAGACGGCGCCCATGACGGTCTCCATCGTGTGGATGACGTCGTCCTCGACGACGAAGGCCATCTCGGCGTCGAGCTGGGTGAACTCGGGCTGGCGGTCGGCGCGCAGGTCCTCGTCGCGGAAGCAGCGGGCGATCTGGAAGTAGCGCTCGAAGCCGGCGACCATCAGCAGCTGCTTGAACAGCTGCGGCGACTGCGGCAGCGCGTAGAAGCTGCCGGGCTGCAGCCGCGACGGCGTCAGGAAGTCGCGCGCGCCCTCGGGCGTCGAGCGCGTGAGGATCGGCGTCTCGACCTCGAGGAAGTCGTGCTCGGAGAGCACGTCGCGCATCGTCTTGACGACCTGGTGGCGGAGCACCATCGCGTCGCGCATCGACTCGCGGCGCAGGTCGAGGTAGCGGTGGCGCAGGCGCAGCGTCTCGTCGACGGGCAGCTCCTCGTCGACCGGGAACGGCGGCGTCTCGGCGTCGGCCAGGACGTCGACCTCGGTCACCGACAGCTCGATCGCGCCCGTCGGGATGTTGGGGTTCTTGTTGCCCTCCTCGCGCTCGACCACCTGGCCGGCGGCGCTGAGGACGTGCTCGGAGCGCAGTCGATGAAGATCAGCCCGCCGTGGTCGCGGCGGCGGTGCACCCAGCCCGCGACGCGGACCGGGCGCCCGGCGTCGCTCTCGCGCAGGGCGCCCGCCCACGCGGTGCGGTAGCCGTTGGGTCGCGGCGGCTGCCTCATGCGAGGTGCCGCCCGCGGATGACGTGGGCCACGACGGCATCGGGCGCGAGCCGCTCCTGCTCGCCGGTCTCCATGTCCTTCAACTGCGTTCCCTCCTCGTCGAGGATGGCCACGTACCGGGCACCGATCCGGTCGGCCTGCTTGAGCATGCCCTTGCGCGAGCGGCCCGCGAGCTCCAGCTGCACGGCGAGGCCGGCGCGGCGCGCCTCGGCGGCCAGCGCGAAGGCCTCGACGCCGGTGCCGGCGACGTACAGGTCGACCGCCTCGACCGGCGCCCGGCGCTCGTCGGCGGCCAGCAGCAGCCGCTCGATCCCCGCCGCCCAGCCGCAGCCGGGCACGTGCGGGCCGCCGACCTGCTCGGCCAGGCCGTCGTAGCGTCCGCCGCCGCCGACGCCCGACTGGGCGCCCAGCGCGTCCGAGGTGAACTCGAACAGCGTGCGCGTGTAGTAGTCCAGGCCGCGCACGAGCGTCGGGTCGATCTCGTACTCGACCCCGGCCGCGTCCAGCCGCGCGCGCACCTCGGCGAAGTGCTCGGCGTCCTCGGGGGCCAGCTCGTCGAGCAGCAGCGGCGCGGACTGCATGACCTCCCGGGTGCCCGGGTGGTCGGCGTCGAACGCGCGCATCGGGTTGAGGTCGATCCGCCCGCGGACCTCCTCGCTCAGCCGGTCCTCGTTGGCGCGGAGGTGCGCGACGAGCTTGTCGCGGTAGGCCTCGCGCGTCGCGGGCGTGCCGAGCGAGCCGAGGCGCAGGCGGACCTCGCGCACGCCGAGCTCGAAGACGAGCGCGTGCAGCAGGAGGATGAGCTCGGCGTCGACGGCAGGGTCGTCGGAGCCGATGGCCTCGGCGCCGACCTGCCAGAACTGGCGGTAGCGGCCCGCCTGCGGCTTCTCCTGGCGGAAGAACGGCCCGAGGTACCAGAGCTTCACCGGCTGGGCGAGCTTGTGCATGCCGTGCTCGAGGTAGCTGCGCATGATCGGCGCGGTGCCCTCGGGGCGCAGCGTCAGCGACCGCCCGCCGGCGTCGTCGAAGGTGTACATCTCCTTCTGGACGATGTCGGTGGACTGGCCGACGCCGCGGGCGAACAGCTCGGTGTGCTCGAAGACCGGCGTCTCGATCCTGCGGTAGCCGGCGCCGCCCAGGATCGAGCGCGCGGCCGCCTCGACGACGCCGCGCGCCTCGTCGTCCTCGGGCAGCACGTCGTACGTGCCGCGCGGCGCCTGCAGCCTCTCGGAGCTCACAGGCTGGAGAGCTCGGTCAGGAAGGGGTTGGTGGCCCGCTCGCGGCCCAGCGTGGTGACGCCCATGTGGCCCGGGTGCACGACGGTCTCGTCGGGGAACCGGTCCAGCAGCATCGCGATCGAGCGCAGCAGCGTGGGGCCGTCGCCGCCCGGCAGGTCGACCCGCCCGACGGACTGCTGGAAGAGCACATCGCCGGAGAACAGCGCGGCCTCGTCCTCGATCGCGTAGGTCACGTGGCCGGGGCTGTGGCCCGGCGTGAAGAGGACCTCGACGTCGAAGCCGGCCAGCGCCAGGCGCTCGCCGCCCTTGACGGTGTGCTCGGGGTCCCAGGACTCGAACGGCCCGAAGCCCGGCCACGGCACGAAGGCCATGATGTCCTGCAGCAGCGGCACCTCGAGCTCGGGGCAGTAGACCGGCGCCCCGGTCGCCTTGGCCACGGGCGCGACGGCGCCGATGTGGTCGAAGTGGCAGTGGGTGAGCAGGACCGCCTCGAGCTCGACCCCGAGCGCCTCGATGGCGCCCAGCAGCTTCGGCGCCTCGTCGCCCGGGTCGACCAGCAGCGCCTTGTCGGAGCCGTCGCGGCGCAGCAGGAAGCTGTTCTCCTGCACCGGCCCGACGGTGAACATCCGGACGTCCACGGCTACGGCTTCCCGGCGGCCTTCTTCGCCTGCCGCCGGCGGTAGATGAACAGGTCGGTGTAGTAGCCCAGCGGGATGTAGAGCAGCAGCATGAAGCCGCCGATCGCGATCGCGCTGCCCATGGACTGCTTGAACAGCAGCACGACGGCGACGATGAACAGCAGCGTGGCGATGCCCGCGCGGTTGGCGGCCGAGCGCCAGGTCGGCGGCCGGTCCAGCCGGTCGAGCCGTGCCTGGCGCGAGTCCTTCTTGGCCGGCTCGGGCCGGCGGCCGGTGCGGCCGCGCGTCTCCACCATGCCCGCGGCGTTGCCGCGGTGCTTGGTCCGGCGCTTGCGCTTGGTCTGTGCCACGGACTGGAGACTAGCCCGTGAGCGCCTCCTCCACCGTCCGGCGGCCCACCACCTCCAGCCCCTCGGGAAAGCCGTCGAACGCCGCGGCGGGCGCGAGCCCGACGAGCTCGCAGCGCGCGACCGGCGCGTGGCGCGCCACGGCGGCCACGAGGCGCCCCAGCGGCACGGCCCGGTGGTCCTCGACGTTGGTGGAGACCTGGGCGATCGCCCCCTGCGCCGACAGCTCGAGCC
>JACRMD010000276.1 GCA_016215085.1 Solirubrobacterales bacterium
GCTTCCAGCACGCCACCGGCGAGCTGGAGAACACCGCAGGCCTGCGGACGGGCAAGAAGGACCTCGCCCGCGCGCTGACCATCGCGCGTGAGCGCGGCATCGATACGAGCAGGCTGTAGAGAAGACATGGCTGACGAGACCCCCGACACGACCGAGGAGCAGAAGGTCGAGGCCGTCGAGGCCGCGAAGGAGACGGCTGCGGAGCAGCCGGCCCCCGCGACCGAGGACGCCCCGGCCGAGGCTCCGGCTGCCGAGGCCGACGCCGCCGACGCCCCCGAGGCGGAGGCCGAGGCGCCTGCGCCGGCCGAGCCGGTCGTGCCCCAGACCCCCAAGGAGCGCAAGGCCGCCGCCCGCGCGCGCCGCGGCAAGCGCCGCCCCTCCACCCCGGAGGAGCGCGCCGAGCTGCGCAAGCAGAAGGCCGCCGCCCGCACCCGCTACCGCGCCAAGCGCCGCGAGAAGGACCGCGCCGCCCGTGGCGAGGCCGGCCCCGCCAAGACGGTGTCGCCGGTCGAGCACGGCCCGGGCTCCCCGAAGGAGCGCCTCGGCACGGTCGTCTCCGACAAGGCCGACAAGACGATCGTCGTGCGCATCGACACCGCGCGCCGGCACCGCCGGTACCAGAAGATCGTGCGCTCGTCGACGACGCTGCACGCCCACGACGAGGCCAACGACGCGAACACCGGCGACCTCGTCAAGGTCGTGGAGTCGCGCCCGCTGAGCCGCACCAAGCGCTGGCGCCTGGTCGAGATCCTGGAGCGTGCGAAGTGATCCAGAACGAGACCCGGCTGAAGGTCGCCGACAACACCGGCGCCCGCGAGATCCTCGTCATCCGCGTCCAGGGCGGCTCCAAGCGTCGCTACGCGCACGTCGGGGACATCATCACCGCCACCGTCAAGCAGGCCAACCCGCAGGGGACGGTCAAGAAGGGCGAGGTCGTCAAGGCCGTCGTCGTGCGCACGAAGAAGGAGTTCGGGCGCGAGGACGGCACGTACATCGCCTTCGACGAGAACGCGGCAGTCGTCATCGACGCGCAGGGCAACCCGCGCGGGACGCGCATCTTCGGGCCGGTCGCCCGCGAGCTGCGCGACCGCGGCTACATGAAGATCATCTCGCTCGCCCCGGAGGTGCTCTAGCATGGCTCGTCGCAAGAAGGAGCCCGTGAACGCCAAGCGGCGTGCGCTCAAGGTCCGCACCGACGACGAGGTCATCGTCATCAGCGGCAAGGACAAGGGCAAGACGGGCCGGGTCCTGCGGGTGGACGTGTCGCACGAGCGCGTCTACGTCGAGGGCCTGAACATCGTCAAGCGCCACCAGCGCCCGCTGCCGACCGCGCCCCAGCGCGAGGCGGGCGTCATCGAGCGCGAGGGCCCCATCCACGTCTCCAACGTCATGCTCATCGACCCCAAGACCAAGAAGCCGACCCGCGTGGGGATCTCCCGCGAGGGTGGCCAGCGCAACCGCATCGCGCGCCGGTCCGGGACGAAGATCTGACCCCCGCCGCCATGGAAGCCTCCACCCACCAGCCCGCGCGCCTGAAGCAGCGCTACCTCGAGGAGATCCGGCCCGCCCTCATGGAGCGGTTCGGCTACTCGACCGTGATGCAGGCGCCGCGCATCGAGAAGATCACGCTCAACATGGGCGTCGGCGACGCCAAGCAGGACTCGAAGGTCCTCGACGCCGCGCAGGAGCAGCTGGCGACGATCGCCGGCCAGAAGCCGTCGATCCGCCGCGCCCGCAAGTCGATCGCCCAGTTCAAGGTCCGCGAGGGCATGCCCGTCGGCGTCAGCGTCACGCTGCGCGGCGAGCGCGCCTACGAGTTCCTGGACCGCCTGACCTCGGTCGCCCTCCCGCGCGTCCGCGACTTCCGCGGCATCAAGCCGACGGCCTTCGACGGCCGCGGCAACTACGCGCTGGGCATCCGCGAGCAGATCATCTTCCCCGAGATCGACTACGACAACGTTGACGCCGTGCGCGGCCTCGACGTCGTGATCACCACGTCCGCGAAGACCGACCCCGAGGCATACGCGCTGCTCGAGGCGTTCGGCATGCCGTTCAGCCGCGAGGGCAACCCCTTCGCGAAGCAGGAGAACCAGAGCTAGATGGCCAAGACGTCCCAGTGGGTGCGCCAGCAGCGCCCCGCCAAGTACAAGACCCGCGAGTACACGCGCTGCCGCCGTTGCGGCCGCTCGCGCGCCGTCTACCGCAAGTTCGGCGTGTGCCGCATCTGCCTGCGCGAGCTCGCGCACCAGGGCTTCATCCCCGGCATGACGAAGTCGAGCTGGTAGACATGTCGATGACCGACCCCGTCGCCGACTACCTGACCCGGATCCGCAACGCGATCCAGGCCCAGCACGACGTCGTCGAGATCCCCGGCTCGAAGCTCAAGGCCGAGCTCTCCCGCATCCTCGCGGAGCAGGGCTACATCGAGGGCTACGAGACCGAGGCGCCGACGCCGGACCACCCGGCCGAGATCCTCCGGATCAACCTGAAGTACACGGCCGACCGCAAGACGGTCATCTCGGGCATCCGCCGCGCGTCGCGGCCCGGCCAGCGCTGGTACGTCGGCGCGGGCCAGATCCCGAAGGTGCAGGGCGGTCTGGGCACCGCCATCGTCTCGACGTCCCAGGGCGTCATGACCGGCCACGAGGCCCGCCGCCGCGGCATCGGCGGCGAGGTCGTGGCGGAGGTCTGGTAGCCATGAGCCGCATCGGCCGCAAGCCGATCACCGTGCCCGACGGCGTCACCGTGACGGTGGAGCCCGAGGTCGTGCGCGTGAACGGCCCGCGGGGCACGCTCGAGGAGCGCAAGCACCGCGACATCACCATCAAGCAGGAGGACTCCACGCTGCTCGTGGAGCGCCCGACCGACCGCGGCGAGCACCGCGCCCTGCACGGGCTGTACCGCTCGCTCGTGGCCAACATGGTCGAGGGCGTCACCTCCGGCTTCCAGAAGACCCTCGAGATCCAGGGCGTCGGCTACCGCGCCGCGCTGAAGGGCAAGGACCTCGAGCTGGCCCTCGGCTACTCGCACCCGGTGTCGATCAAGGCGCCGGAGGGCATCGAGTTCGAGGTCCCCCAGCCGACCCGCGTGATCGTCAAGGGGATCTCCAAGCAGCTCGTCGGCGAGATCGCCGCCAACATCCGCAAGCAGCGCCCGCCGGAGCCCTACAAGGGCAAGGGCATCCGGTACGAGGGCGAGTACGTGGCCCGCAAGGTGGGCAAGCGAGCATGAGCACCGTCACCAAGGAAGCGCGCCGGCTCAAGCGCCGGTGCCGCGTTCGCGCGAAGGTCACCGGCACCGCCGAGCGCCCGCGCATCCCCGTCTTCCGCTCCAACCGCGGCATCTTCGCCCAGCTCGTCGACGACGAGGCCGGGCGCACGCTGGCGTCGGTCCAGTGGACCGAGGCCGACCTGCGCGGCCTCAAGTCCATCGAGCAGGCGTCCAAGGCCGGCGAGCTGCTCGCGCAGCGCGCCAAGGCCGCGGGCATCGAGAGCGCCGTCTTCGACCGCGGCGGCTACCAGTACCACGGGCGCGTCAAGGCCTTCGCCGAGGGCGTCCGCGAGGGAGGCATCGCCGTATGAGGCTGCAGCAGTTCACGGACCGGATGGTCAGTCCGGTCGGCTACGACCTGCAGGAGCGGGTCGTCGAGATCAACCGCGTGGCCAAGGTCGTCAAGGGCGGCCGCCGCTTCTCCTTCACGGCCCTGGTGGTCGTGGGCGACGAGGAGTCGGTGGTCGGCGTCGGCTACGGCAAGGCCAACGAGGTCCCGATCGCGATCCAGAAGGGCGTCGAGAAGGCCAAGAAGAACCTGTACCGCGTGCCGAAGCACGGCTCGACCATCACCCACCCGGTGGTCGGCATCTTCGGCTCCGGCCAGGTGCTGCTCAAGCCGGCCTCGCCCGGTACCGGCGTCATCGCCGGCGGCGGCGTGCGCGCCGTGCTCGAGCTGGCCGGCATCCACGACATCCTGTCCAAGTCGCTGGGCACCCAGAACCCGATCAACCTCGTCAAGGCGACGATGACCGGCCTGCAGATGCTCCGCACGCCGGAGGAGATCGCGGAGGTCCGCGGCATCTCGATCGCCGAGGTGCTCGGCCTCACCGCCGACAAGGCGGCGTCCGAGGTGCTCGACGGCGGGGTGGGCGGGGATCCCATCTCGGAGCAGCAGGAGCTCGCCCCCGAGGACGCGCCGACCGCCGACGAGCCGATCGAGGCCGAGGCCGAGGCGGAGGCCGCAGCTCCGGAGGAGTCGGCCTGATGCCGAAGGTCACCCAGATCAAGTCCAAGAACGGCGCGAACCACGCGCAGCGCGAGACGCTGCGGTCGCTGGGGCTGCGCCGGATCGGGCACACGGTCGAGGTCAAGGACACCCCGCAGGCCCGCGGGATGCTCCACCGCGTCCGGCACCTGATCAAGGTCGACGAGGAGTAGGCGATGGCCGCCGACGAGAAGACCACCGAGGAGACGGCCGCCGAGGCCGTCGGCCTCAACACGCTCAGGCCGGCCCCCGGCTCGCGCAAGGCGCGCAAGCGCATCGGGCGCGGCGAGGGCTCCGGCACCGGCAAGACGTCGGGCCGCGGCCAGAAGGGCGCCGGCTCGCGCTCGGGCTCGAAGTCCCGCGCGAACTTCGAGGGTGGGCAGATGCCCATCCACATGCGGATGCGCAAGCTGCGCGGCCCGCACATGAAGAAGTCGATGCCGTTCGAGCCGTTCCGGACGCACACCCAGCACGTCAACCTCCAGGACCTGGAGCGCCGCTTCGACGACGGCGCCGAGGTGACGCTGGAGGCGCTCAAGGAGGCCGGCTTCGGCAAGGCCCGCGACGTGCCGGTCAAGGTGCTCGGCAAGGGCGCCCTGAACAAGAAGCTCACGGTGCACGCCCACAAGTTCTCCGCCTCCGCCAAGGAGGCCATCGAGGGCGCCGGCGGCACCTGCGTCGTCGTCGAGTAGCGACGCCCGCGACACCCAAGCTGGTCCGAGCGCCCGGGGAGACCCGGGCGTTCGGCGTTCGGCGTCGTCGTAGCCCCAGTGCGCCTTGGACCGCAGCGCGAGCTCCGACAGGGCGGGCGCCTCGGAAGGATCGGCGGGTCGGAGGTCCATCGTCCAACTAGCATGCCACCGCCATGGCCGACGCCGACCTCGTCGAGCGCGATCGCGAGCTGCAGTCCCTCGGGACGCTGGTCGCGCGCGCCGCGGCGGGCGAGGGGCGCCTGGCGCTCATCGAGGGGCCGGCGGGCATCGGCAAGAGCCGGCTGCTCGCCGAGGCGCGCCGCCAGGCCGCCGATGCCGGGATGCTCGTGCTCGCCGCGCGGGCCGGCGAGCTCGAGCGCGAGTTCCCGTTCGGCGCGGTGCGCCAGCTGCTCGAGGGCGAGCTCGCCGACGAGGCGCGGCGCGCGCGCCTGCTGTCCGGCGCGGCGGCCGGCGCGGCGGCCGTGTTCGGCGACGTCGCCCAGCAGCCGGCCGGCCCCGAGCCCGAGGACGCGTCCTTCGCCGCGCTGCACGGCCTGTTCTGGCTCGTGCTCAACCTCGCCGCCGAGCGCCCCGTGCTGCTGGCCGTCGACGACCTGCACTGGTGCGACCGGCCGTCGCTGCGCTTCATCGCCTACCTCGCCCGGCGCCTGGAGGACGTGCCGGTGCTGCTGGCCGCCAGCTGGCGCACGACCGACCCGGGCACCGACCCGGTGCTGCTCAGCGAGCTCGCGCAGGACCCCGACGTGGCCGCGGTCCGCCCCGGCCCGCTGACCGAGGCGGCGGTCGCCGAGGTCGTCCGCGCGGCGCTCGGCCCCGCGGCCGAGGCCGCATTCTGCGCCGCCTGCCACGGCGCGACGGGCGGCAACCCGCTGCTGCTGCGCCAGCTGCTGCGCGCGCTGGA
>JACRMD010000277.1 GCA_016215085.1 Solirubrobacterales bacterium
ACGGTGAGCGCGTCGAGCTCGTCGGTGAACTGGTCCCCCGTGAACAGGGGCATCACCCACGGCGCGATGAGGATGAACAGCGCGGTGATCGCGCCCAGCACGCCGAGGATCAGGAAGAAGAGCGTGCTGGCCAGGCGGAACGCGTCGCGCTTGCGGCCGAGCTCGAGCTGCTCGGTGAAGACCGGCACGAACGCGGCGCTCAGGGCCGAGTCGGCGAAGAGGCTGCGGACGACGTTCGGGACCTGGAAGGCGATCGTGAACGCCGAGAACGGGCCGCTGGTGCCGAAGTAGCTCGAGGCGACGATCTCGCGTGCCAGGCCGGCGATGCGGCTCAGGCCCGTGGCGATCGAGAAGATCGCCGTGTTGCGGGCGAACGATCGCCGCGGGGGCGGCGCCGTGGCGGCTGCGCGCTCCTCGGTCACGCGGCGGCATGGTACGCCGCCATCACGTCACATCCGTCGCGGTCCGCGGCTCGCTACACTCCCTCGCCGCACATGGCGAACATCCACTCGCAGAAGAAGCGCATCCTCCGTTCGGAGCGGGAGCGCCTCGAGAACCGTCGGTACACCTCGACCATCAAGACGTACTTCCGCCGCCTCGAGGGCGCGGTGGCCGAGGGTGACGATGCGAAGGCGGACGCCGAGCACAGGTCGCTCGTGCAGACGATCGACAAGGCCGTCAAGCGGGGCGCCCTGCACCGCAACACCGGTGCCCGCAAGAAGTCCCGCGCCGCGCGCGTCCGCGCCGGCCAGTCGGCCTCCTAGCACCCGGCCTTCGTCGCTCGCCCCGTCTCGTCGCGGCGCCCCCAGGGGCGCCGTTTCGTCGTTCCGGGGCGGGCGGCCTCAGTGGCCGCCGCCGGCCAGGTGCGCCAGCGTCTCGGGGTGCTCGGCGACGTACTCGGCCAGCGTCCGCGGCCGGTGCCCGGTGAGGCGCTCGACGTCGTCGCTGCGGACGTCGTCGTCCGCGCGGTGCTCGGACTCGTGGCCGGGGACGAGGAACAGCGTCGTGACCCCGTCGAGGGCGGCGCGGAGGCCGTCGCGGTCGGCGTAGCCGCCCGGCGCCTCGCGGACCTCGCTGCCGAGGTGGTGCGGGGCGCGGCCCGCGTCGCGCACGATCGCGCGGTACGGGACGTCGCGCTCGGCGAGCCTGCGGGCGACCCCGCCGCCGACGTGCCCCGTCGCCCCGGTGACCCCGATCAGCCCGTCACCCATGCGCGGATGGTGCCAGCCGCTTGACGCGGCGGGTGCGCCGGGGCGAGAGTCGGCGGCATGTCCACCTCCGAGCTCACCGCGCGCGGCGCCGCCATCGACGAGCTTCCCGGGCTCTGGGACGGCTTCGCCCGCCTCGTCCGCCCCGGCCTCGGCATCTCCGGGTTCGGGTGCAACATCATGAACCTGCCGCCCGACTACGCGACGAAGTCCCACGACGAGTCGTCCAGCGGGCAGGAGGAGCTCTACGTCGCGCTGGCCGGGTCGGGCGCCGTGCGCCTCGACGACTCAGGCGAGGAGCTCCCGCTCGACGCCGATCACCTGGTCGCGGTCGGCCCGTCCACGGCGCGCACGCTCACCAGCGGGCCCGACGGCCTGCGGGTGCTGATCGTCGGCGGCGCGCCGGGCAAGGCGTACGAGCCGCCGGACTGGTCGTCGGGCGGCGCGTAGCCGGGCGCGCCAGGCCTGCTGCTCGGCGACGTCGCCGCGGTGCACGAGCATCGCGGGCAGCATCAGCGCGCACTCGACGCCGCAGATCGCGGCGCCCTGGATCACCGACGCCCAGAGCAGCACGTCGGTGAGCAGGGCGACCGCGAGCATCGCGCCCGCCATCTCCGCGACCCGGGCCGGCGGGTACCCGCGGTGGCGCATCCACAGGACCATCGGGACGGTCATGTTGAGCATGAACACCAGCGCGAACGCCTCGGGCGCCTGCTCCAGCGCCTCCTGCGGGCGCGGGTTCTAGGCGGCCATGCGCTCGAGCGCGAGCAGCGCGGCGGTGTCCTCGGTGAGGTCGCCCATGCCGCGGGTGTCGAGCTCGAGCTGGGCGAGCGTCTCGAGCGCGCGGCGCAGGCCGTCGACGTCGGTCGCGCGCGCCTCCTTGATGCGCTGGCCGACGACCCAGGACGGGCCCTTCGCCGACTCCTTGACCTGGGCGGGCGACTCGCCCGCCTCCAGGCGCTCGGCGATGGCCAGCGTGTCGCGCAGGCGGCGGGCGATGAGCGGGACGAGCCGCGGCAGCGCCTCGCCCTGCTCGCGCAGGTCGAGGAAGGCCCGGACGGCACCGGCGTGGTCGCGGGCGACGATCGCGTCGACGAGGCCCCAGACCTGGCGCTCGGCCGACGACGCCGCGGCGTCCTCGACCTCCTCGACGCCGATCCGCGCGCCGGGCCCGTGCTCGAGGGCGAGCTTCTCGAGCTCGCGCAGCAGGCGCTGCTGGCGCTCGCCGACCTGGCCGACGAGCGTCTGGGCCGCGCCGCTGTCGAGCTCGATCCCGAGCCGCTTGGCCTCGCCGATCGCCCACCGCGGGAGCTCGCGGCCCTTGACGGTGCCCTGCTCGACGACGTCGCCGCCGGCCGCCTTGACCGCCTTGTGCAGCGCCGCGGGCGCCTTCGCGCGGCCGTCCTCGCGGGCGAAGAACGCGACGGTCGTGTCCTCGCCGAGGTGCGCCAGCGCGGGCGTCACGTGGGCGGTCACGTCGGCGTCCTTCCAGCGCTCGGTGCCGTCGACGACGATGAACCGCCGGCCCATCGCGAAGGTCATGGCGCTCAGGGCCAGACCGACGGCCTCCGGCGTGCTCGCGTCGCCCTCGAAGACCTCGAGGCCGCCCACGCCGCTCTCGGCCTCGGCCCGCGCGCGCAGGTTCGCGCGCCGCTCCCCGATGCGCCCGTGGTCGTCGCCGTGGACGAGGTAGGCCGGCTTCCACTGCGCCATGACCGCCGAGTCTAGGTGGCGCCGAGGTCGGCCGGCGGTCACGGCCGCACCACCCGCGGGGCGCCGCTTCCGAGCTCGATCCCGACCGTGCCGTCCTCGTCGGTCCGCAGCACCTCCGGCACGGTCGCGAGTGCTTCGAGCGTGGAGGGCGCCGGGTGGCCGTAGGTGTTGTGGCGGCCGACCTCGATCATCGCCGCGCGCGGCCGCAGGCGCTCGAGGACGCCCGGCAGCCCGGCGTCCGCGCTGCCGTGGTGGGAGACCTTCAGGACGTCCACCGGGTCCAGGGCGATCCGGTCGAGCACCGGCGACTCGGCGTCGGCGGTCAGCAGGACGCTCGCCCCGTACGCGCTCGCGCGCGCGACGACCGCGCGGAGGTTCGGGTCCTCCCCGGGCAGCGGCGGGGTCGGCGGGGGCCACAGGAACCGCAGCTCGATCGGCCCGGCGCGCATCGCCTCGCCGGCGCGGACCGGCACCACCCGCACGCCCTTCTCACGCGCCGCGGGGTCGATGGCGCCCGGGACCGGCGAGCGGTCGCCGTCGCGCCCGTCGAGCACGATGCCCACCGGCAGCGCCCGGATGACGGCGGGCAGGCCGCCGACGTGGTCGGCCGAGCCGTGCGTGGCCAGCGCGACGTCGATGCGCCGGACGCCGAGCCTGCGCAGCCTTCGCACCACGGGCCCGTCCGGCCCGCCGGCGTCGACGAGGACGGTGCTGCCGCCGGCCTGCAGCAGCGTCGCGTCGCCCTGGCCGACGTCCAGCGCCGTGACGCGCAGCACGCCCGCGGGCGGCGGCGCGACGCCGTCGCGGCCGCCCCATGCGGCGAGCGCGACCGCGAGGCCGACCGTGACCGCGGACACGGCGGCGAGCCGCCGCCGCGGCGCGCCCTCCGCGCGCGGGCCGACGGCGCCGCCGCCC
>JACRMD010000113.1 GCA_016215085.1 Solirubrobacterales bacterium
AGCTGCAGATCGGCACGAACCACATCGGGCACTTCGCGCTGACGAACCTGCTGCTGCCGCGCATCGCCGACCGCGTCGTGAGCGTCGCGTCGGGCGCGCACCGCATGGGGCGGATCCGCCTGGACGACCTCAACTGGGAGCAGGGCGCCTACCGGCGCTGGCCGGCGTACGGGCAGTCCAAGCTGGCCAACCTGCTCTTCACGCGCGAGCTCCAGCGGCGGCTCACCGAGGCCGGCTCGCCGGTGCGCGCGCTCGCCGCGCACCCGGGCTGGAGCGCGACGAACCTGCAGTCGCACACCGGCAGCCTCCTGCAGAACACGTTCATGAAGGTCGGCAACCTGGTGATCGCCCAGAGCGAGGAGATGGGCGCGCTGCCGACGCTGTTCGCCGCCACGCAGGACCTCCCGGGCGACAGCTACGTCGGCCCCGACGGCTTCCAGGAGGGCCGCGGCCACCCGGCGCTGGTCGGGCGCAGCGGCGCGGCGCAGGACGACGAGACCGCGCGCCGGCTGTGGGAGCTCTCCGAGGAGCTCACCGGCGTGGCGTTCCCGCTCGCGCCCGCGGCCGCCTGATCAGCCCGGCGGGGCGATGAGCCGGTCGAACAGCCGGTCGAGGACCGCGTCGGGGTCCTCGCACAGGCCGGTGTGCACCGGCGAGGGCTGCACGATCGTGCTCGACGTCGCGGTCAGCCACCCGAAGCGCTCGGACTGGTCCAGCGCGGCGACCGCGCCGCCCTGGTGCTCGCCGGCCGCGACGTGGACCATCCCGTCGAGGTGGCGCGTCAGGGCGTCGACGTCGAGGCCGGGGAACGCCGCGCGCAGGCGCGTCCCGGCGATGCCGACGCGCGCGGCGAGGAAGCGCCGCCGCCGGCAGAAGACGACGACGCCGACGTTGAGCGCCTCGCCGCGCTCGAGGTCCGGGACGACCCGCCACAAGGCGTACTGGAACTCGTCACGCGCCACGGCGCACCTCCTCGGCCTCGCGCTCGAACGCCCGCGTCGCCAGCCGCTCGAGCAGGTGGTCGACGTATGCGCGGCGCGCGCCGGGCGCCAGCCAGCTCTCGGGCACCGCGCCGACGATCGCCTCCAGCGTCGCCTCGTCCAGCCGCGGGGCCAGGCGCTCGCCCGCCTCGGCGACCGACCCCGCGAACGGCAGCAGCACGTGGTCGCGGATCTGCGGGAAGGGCCGGCGCGCGGCGTCCGACGGCCAGGCGTCCTGGTCGTGGTGGCGGTACAGCGCGGCGCCGTGGTCGATCAGCCACAGCCGGTCGTGCCAGACGAGCAGGTTCGGGTTGCGCGGGGTGCGGTCGACGTTGGTCACCA
>JACRMD010000352.1 GCA_016215085.1 Solirubrobacterales bacterium
CCACGGGGACGCGCGCGGCGAGGCACTCGAGCACGGACAGGCCCTGGGTCTCCCACACGAGCGAGGGCGCGACGGCCACGTCGACGCCGGCCAGCAGCCGCGGCAGCTCGCGGGCGCCGAAGCGGCCGGCGAGCGTCACGACGCCGCGGCGGTCCAGCGCGCGCAGCTGGTCGGCCACCGCGGGGGCGACGTCGCCGTGCAGCACGACGCGCAGCTCGCGCCGGGTGCGCTGCGCGGCCTCGACGAGCAGCTGCGGGCCCTTGAGCCCGCTGACCGAGCCGAAGAACCCGACCGTGAGCGGGCCGTCGCCGCGGCCGGGAGCGCGGTCGCGGCCGACGGCCTCCCACGTGGCGTCGATCGAGGGCAGGCTCTGGGGGACGAGGTCGATCGCCTCGGCGTCGTAGCCCTGGTTGACCAGCGCCGCGCGGATGGCGTGCGACATCGCCAGGCACGCGTCGATGCCGCGGGCGAAGCGCCGGCGGATGCCGTCCAGGCGCTCGCGATAGGCGTCCTCGAGGTGGTGCGCGTCCACGCAGGCGGCGCACGCCGCGCCGTCGCCCGGGCCGTCGCACAGGCCGGCGTCGGGTCGCAGGAGGTAGTTGCGCGGGCAGATGAGCCAGTGGTTGTGCGGGCTGAAGTACGCCGGGATGCCGCGGGCCGCCGGCGCCTCGAGCAGCGCGGCGCCGAGGTTGTGCAGGTTGTGGAAGTGCACGACGTCGGGGCGCACGCGGTCCAGCAGCTCGCCGAAGGCCTGGGTGATCGGCGGGTCGTCGAGCTCGCGGTCGGGCCGGCCGGGGTCCAGGAAGACATGCGGGCGGTTGTGCACGCCGACCAGGTGGACGCCGTCCTCCTCCCACTCGCGCACCGCGTAGGGCTCGCCGGTCCCGTCGGGGCGGACGGCGGCGTGGAAGACGGTCACGTCCCAGCCGCGGCGCACGAGCTCCTTGGCCACGATCCGCGGGACGGCGGTGCCGCCGCCGCTGTCGTTGAAGCCGTAGGAGGTCATGACGATGCGGCGGCCGTTGGGCGCCGGGCGCCGGGGCGCAGGGCGCGACTCCGCGCGGCGGCGCAGGCGGGCGGCCAGCCGCGGCAGCGGCAGCGCCCGGGCGTCGAGCGCGTCGGCGAGGACCTCGAGCGCGCGGCGCTCGCCGGCGGCGGGGTCGATGACCTCCCAGTCGAGCTCGGGCACCAGGTCGCGGAGGTCGCTGCGGTCCAGCGCCTCCAGCAGCGCCCGCTCGACCTCGTCGACCTCGCGGTCGCGGGCGGACTCGTCGGAGAGGTTGTCGCCATGGCGGCGCAGCCGGATCAGCGGCTCGCCCGGGACGTGGCGGAACCGGAACCGCTCGGCGGCGCGCAGCCAGAAGTGGAAGTCCTGTGAGAGCCGGTAGGCCGGGTCGTAGCCGCCGACGGCCTCGTAGACCCGGCGGTGGACCATGCGCGTCGGGTCGATCAGCGGGTTGTGGACGCGCCAGAGGTGCTGGACGAGCGCGCCCGGGGCGAGGTCGGCGCTGCGCCAGCGACCGCGCTCGGTCCCGTGCTCGTCGATGATGGTCGCGTCCCCGTGCACGACCCCGGTGTCGGGATGGCGGTCGAACACCGCCACCGACCGGCTGATCCGGTCGGGCAGCGCCACGTCGTCGTCGCCGAGCATGGCCAGCAGCTCGCCGCGGCCCTCGCGGACGATGGTGTTGTACGCCTCGGCGATGCCGCGGTTCTCGGGGTGGCGGACGACGCGCAGCCGCGGGTCGCCGAAGCCGTCCAGCACCTCGTCGATGCGCGGGTTCCGGGAGCCGTCGACGACGACGAGGACCTCGAGGTCGTCGAAGTCCTGCGCCAGGCAGGAGCCGACCGCCTCGGCGAGGTAGGTGTCGCGCTCGTACGTCGCCACACCCAGCGTGACACGCGGGGAGGAGGACATCCACTCCAGGTGGTCGGCCAGGGCGCGGTTGCGCTTGAGCGCGCCGCGTTCACTACCCTGGCGCGAGATGCCGCTGACCGCCCTCCTGGTCATGGCGTCGGTCACCGACAAGCTCGCGGACTGGGTGACCGGCGTCGTGGACGACATCGGCCTGCTCGGGATCTTCGTGCTCATGGCGCCCGAGAGCGCCTGCATCCCGATCCCGTCCGAGCCCACCATGCTCTTCGCCGGCTTCGCGGCCAGCGACGGCGCGTACCCGTGGTGGGCACCGGCCCTCGTGGCGACCTTCGCGAACCTCGTCGGCTCGATCGTCGCCTACGGCGCCGGCTACTACGGCCGCATCGAGCTGCTCGAGCGCCAGAAGTTCGTGCACATCAGCCCCAAGCACCTCGAGTGGGCCGACCGCTTCTTCCAGCGCCACGGCGACAAGGCCGTGTTCTTCAGCCGGATGCTGCCGATCGTGCGGACGTTCATCTCGCTGCCCGCCGGCATCGCCCGCATGCCGTTCGGGCGCTTCTGCCTGCTGACGTTCCTCGGCGCGCTGCCGTGGAACCTCGGCCTGGTGCTCGCCGGGTACGCGGCGCGCGACAACTGGGACCAGCTGCGCGACTACCTGCACTTCATCGACTACGCGGTGATCCTCGCGATCCTCGCGGGCGGCGGCTACCTGCTGTACCGGTGGCGGCGCAACCGCAGCGGGCGCGCGGCGCCCGATGCCGTCTGAGCTGACCACCGGCCAGGCGGTCGCGCTCGGCGTCCTGCACGGGCCCGCCGAGCTGCTGCCGGTCTCCTCCAGCGCGCACGTCGCGCTGGTGCCGCGCCTGCTCGGCTGGGAGTACGCCCGCCTGCCCGGCGACGTGCGCAAGTCCTTCGAGGTCGCGCTGCACACCGGCACGCTGGCCGGCCTGCTGCTGATCACGCCGCGGCCCTCGGCGCGGCTCGCGCTGCTGGCCACCGCGCCGGCGGCCGTCGTCGGGCTCGCCTTCGAGGACCCGATCGAGCAGCGGCTCGGCGGCCCGCGCGCCACCGCGGCCGGCCTGCTGGCCGGCGCCGCGATCCTCGTCGCCGCCGACGCGCACGGCGACGGCCGGCGGCGTCCCGGCCTCGCCCTCGCGCTCGGGCTCGCGCAGGCCACCGCGCTCGTGCCCGGCCTCTCGCGCCTGGGCATGTCGGTCGCGGCGGCGCGGCTGATGGGGCTGCCGCGGCGGGAGGCCTTCCTCGTCGGCCGCCAGGTCGGCCTGCCGGTCGTCGCGGGCGCGACGGCGCTCAAGGGCTTCCGCATCGCCCGCGGCGGCCTGCCCCGCG
>JACRMD010000353.1 GCA_016215085.1 Solirubrobacterales bacterium
ACTCGGCCGCGTCGGTGAGCCGCTCGGCGGGCAGCGCCTGGAAGAGCCCCTTGCTGGTGTCCATGGCGCGGTGCACCTCGTGCAGGCGGGCCACCGGGTCGGGCTCGTCGGTCGGCAGGACCGTGGAGAGCATGGACACGCGGTTGGTCCAGCGCTCGGTCTCCTGCCCGGTGCGCACGGACACCGGGACCAGCGCGACCAGCGGGTCGTCGGGCAGCGCGTCGTGGAGCTCGAGCCAGGTGCGCAGGCCGCCCGCGCAGACGGCCATCACCACGTCGTTGACCGTGACGCCGTAGGCGTTCTTGATGGCCTTGACGGCGTCCAGCGGCGCCGAGCCGATCGCCAGTCGGCGATGCGGGGTGATCTTGTCGTTGAACGGCGTGCGCGGCGGGCGGATGCTCGGCAGCGGGTTGGGCGCATCGCGCTCCTGACCGCGGTCGCGGCCGAGGTTCAGCAGCGTGCCGACCGGGCCGCGCAGGCTGCCGCGCACCTGGTTGGCCGCGGCGACCAGGGCGGGGTTGCGCGTCGCGCGCCCGAGCTCGCGGGCCGTGCGCGCACCCAGCAGGACGCCGCGCGCCGGCTTGCGCGCCAGGCCGAGGAGGCCGCGGGCGAGCATCGCGGCGTCGCCCGGGACGGGCTCGCCGTGCCACGGCTGCGACGGCGCCGGATCGCCGGGCGCCTGCGGCGCGTCGTCGAGCATGAGCGTCAGCAGCTCGACGCCCGAGGCCCCGTCGACCGTCGCGTGGTGGACGATCGTCAGCACCGCGAAGCGGTCGTCCGAGAGGCCCTCGATCACGTAGGAGAGCCACAGCGGCCGCCGGCGGTCCAGCGGCCGGGCGACGAGCCGCGACACGGTGGCCGCGAGCTGGTCGTCGCGGCCCGGCGGCGGCACGGCGGTGTGGCGGACGTGGAAGTCGACGTCGAAGTCGGGGTCGTCGATCCAGTACGGGTGGTCGAGCCCGAGCGGGACCTCGCGCAGCCGCCGTCGCAGCGGCGGCAGGTGGTCCAGGCGCTCGCACAGGCGCCCGCGCCACGCGGCGTACGGGTCGTAGGCGGGATCCTCGGGCCGGGCGAAGATCGACAGCCCGGAGACGTGGCCGAACTGGGCGGCGGTCTCCAGGTGCAGGAACGTGGCGTCGAGGCCGGTGAGCTGCTGCATCTCCCCTCCGCGACGACCCTACCCGCGGGCCGCCCGCCGCCAACCGCGGCCTAGAGCGGCCCGGGCGCCGGGTCGGCCGCCCCGTGCACCCGCTGCTTCTCCTCCTTCGTGCGCCCGACGTCCTCCAGGACGGTCTGCGCCCGCTGGTCGACGAAGCGCGTCAGGAGCTGCTGCGAGTAGCCGAGGATCACCGCCCAGGCGACGATCTGGCCGGAGGAGTCCAGCGCGCTGAGGCCCGGCACGAACCCGCCCCGCATGAGCAGCAGGCCGAGCACCGCGGTCAGCGCGCCGGTCGGCAGCTTCAGGACGGCGGCGGCGATGGGCAGCGCGAACGGCGTGGAGCTGCCGCTGATGCGGCGCATCGAGGCCGCGCCGGCCACGGCCGCCGCCAGCAGCCCGACGAGCTCGACCAGCGGGACGTCCCAGGAGCTCGCCACGTCGCGCATCTTGGCGTCGATGGTCGCGGCCGACAGCCGGCTGGGCTGGCCGGCGGGCGCGTCGCTCCCGCCGTCGATCGAGGTCGTCGAGGTCGTGCAGACCACGTCGCCGTCCGGGGCGAAGCACAGCGGCAGCCGGCTCGGGTCGGCGAAGGTGAAGATCCCGAGGCCGACGGCGCCCAGGGTGAGCACGAGCGCGGCGGCGAGCAGGATGTTGCGGAAGCTGCGCACGCGCGTGACCTCGAGGCGCGACTCGGTGCTGGTCGCCTCGCGGGCGGCGACGATGAGGTCGCGGTCGCCGGGGGTGAGCACCGCGGACGGGTCGCGCTCGGCGAGCTCCTCGATGCGCATCCGGCGCAGGTCCTCCTCGGGCAGCACCTTGCGGATCTGCGCCGCCAGGCCGGGCAGCTGGCCGTAGACGTAGGACGGCGGGCCGACCCGCAGCAGCGCGACGTCGACGGCGTCGAGGTGGCTGGCCGCGCGCTCGACGGTCGCGCCGCGGCGCGTGCGGTCCACGCACGCCGCCGCCGCGGCGGTCCAGTGGTCCTCGATCGTGGCGCGGACGCTCGCCGGCACGACGACGGCGTCGGGCCCGTCGGTCATCCAGCACAGCAGCACGCGCTGCTCGCCGATCCGCGCGAGCGCCTGCTCGCGCCACGGGGAGCTCGTCTGCCTGGGCAGCGGGAACGGCGGCCCGCTGGCCACGTCGCCGATCGTCGTCGCCACGGTGCGCCGACGGTACGCCCGCCGGCACCGCGGGCGCCAGGTTCGTGCGGCTGTCCCGCCGGCGGGACAGCCCTCAGGCCTCCCCCGCGTGCGCGCAGTCGGCCTTGAACGCCTCCCAGTCCCAGCCGGCCAGGAACCGGCCGGCGGCCTCCTCGCCGTTGCGCAGCACCGTCGCGCGCTGCTCGGCGGAGGCGTCGAACTCGACGACGCCGACTGCGCTCGTGTCCACCTGGATCGCCCGGCGGCGCACGCACGGGCGCTCGAGGTAGGTCTGGTCGTTGCCGAAGACCGCCGTCGCGACGACCTGCTCGAGCAGGTGCACCGGCGGCAGCGCCGGCAGCGCGACGCCCGGGAACAGCTCGGCGTCGCCAGCGGGCAGCGCCGGGATGATCTTCACGCCGAACGTCGGCCACCGCGGCTCGCGCGCGTCGGTGCGGTCGAAGACCTCGATCGGGAAGTTCGACAGCACGCCACCGTCGACGAGCGTTGTCTCCTCGCCGGTCTGCGGGTGGCGCACCGTGACGGGCTCGAAGTACAGCGGGATCGACATCGACGCGCGCACCGCGTCGGCGACCGGCTGCGCGTCGGGGTCCAGGCCGAGCAGCGGGTAGTCCCACGGCAGCCGCAGCATCCGGCCGCGGGTGACGTCGGTGACCATCACCACCAGCTTGTGGCGCTGGTGCGCGGGGACGGCGGCGTCGGCGCCCGCGTCGCGCCGGCGCAGGTCGGCGAAGGTCCGCACGCCGAGGCGCTCGAGCTCCTCGGCGACGAACGCCCGCGCGTAGTCGCCGCGGTAGGCCCCGCGGTGGCGCAGCAGCGCGACGCCCTCGCTGACGCCCGGCACGCCCGGCCACGCGCGGTCGGGCACGCGCGCGTAGTCCAGCCGGCCCATGATCGCCTCCAGCTGCGTCGCGTCCGCGCCCGCGGCCAGGAACGCGGCGACGATCGACCCGGCCGAGGTGCCGGCCACGCGCGGGAACGCGTATCCCTCCCGCAGCAGCCGCAGGACCGCGCCGACGAGCCCGAGCCCCTTGATGCCGCCGCCCTCGAGGACGAGGTCAGCCCGCGGCACGGATCTCCTGCTCGGTGGCCGCGGCGACGGCGGGCGTCGGGTCCGCGACCAGGTCGAGCACCTTCCCGAGGTCCTCGGTGGCGAGGATGCGCTTGTGCGCGTCGACGCCCTGCCCCGCCACGCACAGCTCGCGCAGGTTCGCCGGCCAGCGCACCAGGCGGATCTCGCCGTCGGCGATCTCCAGGCCGGTGAGGTCGCCGTCGGGGAACGAGCAGCAGCCGGTGTTGAAGTAGCAGGGCGGCGCGACCGTCAGGACCTCCTCGGGCCGGCGGACGCTCGTGCGGGCGTACTCGAGCTCGGCGCGGACGTCCGCGGCCCGGGCGCGGTCGCCGGCCGCGACGGCGGTGGCCAGCGCCGCCTCGAGCTCGCCGATCGGCCGCGTCGGCGGCGGGTCGGGCGTGCAGTGGCCGAAGACCGGCCGGTGCGTGTGGCCGGCGACGAGCACCAGGCCGCCCGCCTGCGTGCGGGCCCACTCGTACATCGCGCGGTCGTGCTTGGCGCGCAGCGCGTAGTCGCGCGCCGGCGTCGTCGCCGAGAAGCCGGTCCTGCGCTGCAGCGGCCGCCACACGTGGCGGACGAACAGCCGCGACGCCCAGCCCCAGCGGTCGCTGTCGGCCGTGCCCTGGTGGCCGTGGACGAGGAACACGGTCGCCGCCGGCCGCCCCGGCCGCTCGACGCGCAGCCGCAGCCCCTCGAGGACCTCGAGCCCGGGGAAGACCGGCGCGAGGTGCTTGGCCACCTGGCGCTTGGCGCCCCACAGGTCGTCGTGGTTGCCGAAGAACCGGTGCAGCCCGCCGCGCGTCGCGAACGCCGCCTCGAGTGCGAGCACGTCGCGGTAGCGCTCGATGACCGGTCCGGGGTGCTCCTCCCAGAGCTCCTCGGCGTCGCCGAGCACGCACAGCCGGTAGCCGGCCTCGAGGTACCAGCCCAGCGCGGCGGTGTACGCGTGCTCGCAGCGGCGGAAGTCGTCGGCGGGGTCGCCCGTGCCCTTGTGGTGGTCGGAGAAGACCACGACCCGGTCGCGCGCGGGGTCCAGCGGCAGCTCGGGCGCGCGGCCGAACGCGGCGTCGAGGCCGCGGCGGATGCCCTCGAGGTACTTGGGGTCCAGCGTCGTCATCGTGCAGCGTCGTCGAGGACCTGCAGGATCCAGCATCCGAGGTCGCAGTCGCTGCGCTCCGCGGCCGACCGCCAGCGCGCGACGCGGGCCGGGTCGATCGTCAGGCGCACCACGTCGGCGGGCGCGCCGTCGGCCGTGGCGAGCGCGGCGCGCACGCGACGGCGCAGCTCGTTGCGCGACCAGCCGTGCGCGGCGGCCTGGTCGAGCCAGTGGTCCTGCGCGAGGTCGTCGAGCGCGCACACCTCGGCGTGGTGCTGGAACGTCAGCGCGGGCCGGCGGCGCTCCGGCGCGAAGCGCCGCGCCACCATCGCGTAGTTGCGCAGCGTCTGGTAGTCCAGGCCGGTGTCGGCGACGGCGTCCTTGTAGCGGCGGCCGTACTTCATGCGGCCGAAGAGCAGCCAGTCCCCCAGCCACCACGCGGTCGCCGTCGAGTACATGCCGATCCGCGCGCCGAGGGCGCACCAGTCGTCGTAGGGCAGCAGCGGGTCGAAGGCGACCGCGGTGCGGGTCGACCGCACGCCGCGGGCCCGGCGCGCGACGGCCCTTCCCGCCGGGACGGGCCTGGCCGCCTGGAGCTCGGCACTGCTGGGCATCGTCTGCCACCTCGCCTTCCGTGGCGCGCGTCGCGCCTGACGGGGCGACCATCTCCGCCGCGCGCGTGCGGCGCCGCCGGCTGGGCGGTTCTGCACGGGCTGGCGCCGCCGGGCCGTGCAGAAGCGCCGCTAGTGGTGGTGGTCGTGCCCGGCGATCGTGCGCCAGGACTGCCACGTGATGCGCAGGATCACCAGCGTGATCGCCAGGCCGATGAGCGGGTCACCGAGCCGCCAGCCCAGCGCCACGACCGCGGCGCTGGCGACGACCGCGAGGCTGACGAGCCCGTCGGCGCGGGCGTGGTTGCCGTCGGCGATGAGCGCCGGGCTCTGCAGCCGGCGCCCCGCGCGCAGGCGCACCTGGGCGGCGAGCTCGTTGCCGGCGAACCCGACCAGGCCCGCAGCGGCGAGCACGCCGAGGCCGTCGATGTCGCGCGGGTGCAGCAGGCGGTCGACCGCCTCGACGCCCGCGACGCCCGCGCTGACGAGGATCGCGCCGACGACGAAGTAGCCCGCCCGCCGCTCGGCGACGGCCGAGCGCAGCAGGAACGCGACGCCGAGCGGGATCGCCGTCAGCGCGTCGCCGGCGTTGTGGATCAGGTCGGCCAGCAGCGCGACGCTGCCGGTGGCGACGAAGACGACCGCCTGCAGCGCGGCGGTGACCAGCAGGACGGCGAGGCTGATCGACACCGCGCGCAGCCCGGCGCTCGAGCGCTTGATCGACGGGTCGACCAGGCCGTGCGAGTGGCCGTGCCCGTGGTGGTGATGGTGATGGTGATGATGGGCGGCCTCGTCGCTCATGCACGCACCCCCGCCGTCGCCGCCGTCGCGCCGCGACCCGCGAGCCCCAGGCGCACGTGGTCGACGTGCGCGACCGCCTGCTCGAGCAGCTCGGACACGTGGTCGTCGTGGAGCTCGTAGACGACCTGGCGCCCGTCGCGGCGCCCGACGACGAGGCCGAGGTGGCGCAGCAGGCGCAGCTGGTGGGAGACCGCCGAGCCCTCCATGCCCACGGCGGCCGCCAGGTCCGACACCGACGTCGGGCCGGCGTGCAGGCGCGCGAGGATGCGCAGCCGGCTGGGCGCCGACAGCGCCTGCAGCGCGTCGGCCGTCGCGCGGGCGTACGCGTCGTCGTCGAGCAGGCGGTCGAGGTGGGGGTGGTGGCCGTGGCTCACCCCGACCACGATAGCTGATGAAGTGCTCAGGTGTACACTCTCGCGCGATGGAGGCCCGGGCCGCCACCGACCAGCGCCTGACGCGCCTGCTCCTGCTCTCGGTCGTGGCGGCGATCGCGACGATCGGCCTGAAGACGACGGCGTGGGCGATCACGGGGTCGGTGGGCCTGCTCTCCGACGCCGCCGAGTCGGTGGTCAACCTCGTCGCGGCGGTCATCGCGCTGGGCGTCGTGCGCTGGGCCGCCAAGCCCGCCGACGAGCAGCACGCCTACGGCCACGCCAAGGCGGAGTACTTCTCGGCCGGCATCGAGGGCGGGCTCATCCTCATCGCGGCGCTGACGATCGCCGTCTCCGCGATCGACCGGCTCCTGCACCCGCAGGAGCTCTCCGACGTGGGCGTCGGCCTGGCGGTCTCCGCCGTGGCGTCGGTGATCAACCTCGGGGTCGGCCTGCTGCTCGTCCGCGCCGGGCGGCGCCACCGGTCGATCACGCTCGAGGCCGACGGGCGGCACCTGCTCACCGACGTCTGGACCTCGGTCGGCGTCATCGCCGGCGTCGCCGCCGTGGCGCTCACGGGGTGGGAGCGCCTGGACGCGGTCGTCGCGCTCGCGGTCGCCGCCAACATCGTCGTGACCGGCGTGGCGCTGGTGCGCCGCTCGGGCGGCGGGCTCATGGACCGCGCGCTGGACCGGACCGCCTACGACGAGGTCGACGCGGCGCTCGCGGCGTTCCGCGAGCGCGGCATCGCGTTCCACGCGCTGCGCACGCGGCAGGCGGGGCGCCGCGCGTTCGTCTCGGTCCACGTGCTCGTCCCCGGCGACTGGACGGTCCAGCGCGGCCACGACCTCGCCGAGGACGTCGAGGCCGCGGTGCGCGCGCGGCTGCCGTACGCGACGGTGTTCACGCACCTCGAGCCGCTGGAGGACCCGCGGTCGTTCGCCGACACGGCGCTGGACCGCGAGCCCGCCTGAGCCGCTCAGGCGGCGACGAGCGCGGCGGCATGGCCGCCGCCGTCGTGCGCAGGCTCCTCGTCGTCCTCGAAGACCTGCGCGGCGAGCACCGCGACGCCGAAGACGAACGCCACGGCGGCGACGGCGCCGACCGCCCGCGGCGACGGACCGCCGTGGATGCCGGTCTCGTGGACGACGGCGTGGCCGCGGCCGCGGGCGATCAGCCAGCGGTTGACCGGCAGCGCCACCGCGCCGGCGACGACCAGGGCGAACGACAGCGCGCCCCAGAACAGGACGTCGCCCAGTCCGGCGTCCATCGCGCCCGGCACGGTCAGCATGATGGCGTTGTCGACGACCTCCATCGTGGCGATCGAGAGGGTGTCCGACGCCAGCGCGATCGGCACGACGGCGGCCAGCGCCATCCCGGAGCGCAGCAGCGGCAGGCTGGTCAGGCCGTAGCCGAAGACGAAGGCGAGGGCGACCGCCAGGGCGATCGTGGCCAGGTCCGACAGGCCCAGCGCGGTGCCGATCAGCATGCCCAGGACCTCGCCGATGGCGCAGCCCGTGAGGCAGTGCAGCGTCGCGCTCAGCGCGACCTGCGTGAGCGCGCGGCCCGAGGCGGGCATCTCGTGGTGGTGGTGCGCGGCGTGCTCCATGCCGCACAGCATACATACCCCCCTAGGGTATCGTTGCGTGCGCTACGGCACACGCATCGCGCGCACGGCCGCGCCCAGCCGCACGAGCACCTCGTCGACCTCCTCCGCCGTGATCACCAGCGGCGGCATGATCTGCAGCGCCGACTGGCGGTTGAACGCGAAGATCGCCAGCAGCCCGTGGGCGAAGCACTGCCGCGTGAGCTCGAGGCCCTGCGCCTCGGAGTGGGTCTCCAGCGCGCGCATCAGCCCGAGCCCGCGCTGGCCGGCCAGCCGGTCGGGGTGGGTGGCGATCAGCCCCTCCAGGCCGCGGCTCAGCCGCCGCCCCATCGCGGCGACGTGGTCCAGCAGCGCCGGGTCCTCGTAGCGCTCGACCGCCGCCTCGAGCACGCGCGCGCCCAGCTCGGAGCCGGCGAAGCTCGACGGGTGGAAGAACGGGTCGCGCGCGAAGTGCTCCTCGACGCGATCGCCGAAGCAGCAGGCCGCGATCGGGTAGACGCCCGCGCTCGTGCCCTTCCCGGTGATGACCATGTCGGGCACGACGCCGAAGTGCTCGAACGCCCACATCCGGCCGGTGCGCCCCAGGCCGCTCTGGACCTCGTCGAGGATCAGCAGGGCGCCGTGCTCGTCGCACAGCCGCCGCAGCGCCGGGAGGTAGCCCTCGGACGGGACGAGGTAGCCGCCGGTCGCCGGGATCGTCTCCATGATCACCGCGGCGGTCTCGGGGCAGACGACCCGCTCGGCCGCGGCGAGGTCGTCGAACGGCACGCGCGAGATCCCCGGCGTCAGCGGGCGGTAGGGGTCCGAGAGCGGCGGGTCGTCCATCGCCAGCGAGAAGCCGACGTGGCCGTGGTAGCCGTGCTCGGCGCAGACGAAGCCGCGCCGCCCCGTGACCGCGCGGGCGAGCTTGCACGCCACCTCGACGGCCTCCGCGCCCGACGCGGTGAAGAACGCGAAGCGCAGCGGGTCGGGCAGCAGGCGCGCGAGCGCGGCCGCGCCCTGGGCGCGGCGGGCCGACGGCAGCAGCCAGTCGCCCATGTCGTGCTCCTGGACGGCGGCGACCAGCGCGTCCACCGCGAACGCCGGGTGGTGGCCGAAGTTGAACACGCCGCCCGAGCTGCGGCAGTTGAGGTACTCGGTGCCCTCGAGGTCCCAGACGCGGATGCCCTCGCGGCGGCCCTGGACCACCCCGATGCCCGCGGCCTGGTAGGCCTGCGCCTTGTGGGGCGAGAGGTGGTCGGCGATCAGCGCGAAGCCCTCGGCGTTGGTCGCGGGCACGGCGGAGGCGACGGTCATGGCGAGCCCTCCTCGGGCGGGGTCATCGGGCCGTAGCGGTACGGCGGGGCCAGCAGGAACGGGTAGGCGCGGCGGCGCACGACGCGCTGCCAGGCTCGGTCGGCGCGGCGCAGGCGCTGCAGGGCGAGCCACAGCGCGCGGTCGCGGCGGAAGTAGCGCTGCACCTCGCCGGCGGTCAGCGCCGGGGCGACGTGCTCGTTGGCCGCGGCCAGGAACGCCGGCAGCCAGCGGCCGAGCTCCTCCTTGTGGAGGTTGGAGGCCACGTCGAGCAGGACGGTGCGCGGGTCGTGGTACTGGGCCATCACCCCGCCGGCGACGCGCCGCAGCACCCGGCGCAGCGCCCACGGGTAGATGGACAGGAAGATCGCGAGGTCCAGCTCCTGGCGGCCGCCGGGCGCGCGCAGCATCGGCGTCGAGACGTCGAAGAGCACGAGCCGGTCGCCGTCGTCCACCGCCCAGTTGGCGGCCTGGGCGTCGAGGCCGACGCGCTCGTCGACGACCGCCGCGACCGCGTCGGCCAGGCGGCGCAGCAGCGCGGCGCCGCGCTCGGGCGGCGCGTCGCGCAGCACGGTGGTGAGGACGCGCTCGCGCGGGACGAACGGCTGCAGCAGGTAGACGTGCAGGCCGCCGGGCGCGGCGAGCCCCCGGACCTCCGTGTCGAG
>JACRMD010000346.1 GCA_016215085.1 Solirubrobacterales bacterium
GGGGCCACCACGCCCGCCCCGCCGGACGCCCCCGGCCCCTCCGTCACCGCCGCGGGCGCCGGCGCGTCGGAGGCCGAGCGCGAGGAGGCCGCGACCGCCACGGCGCCCGACCCCGAGGTCCTCCAGCGCCAGGCCGGCGGCCCCGTCGACCAGCTCGTCGAGGAGGAGACCTCCGCCGCGGCCGCCGAGGCCGGCGCCATCGGCGGCCGGGCCGGCAGCCGCGCCGCCGAGGACCCGGCGATGGAGCCGGTCTACGAGGCCGGCGGCGGCGAGGCCGAGGGCTTCGAGGAGGCCGAGGCCGAGCTCATCGAGGCGGCCTCGCACGGCGACAGCCGCGCGAACCCGATCGAGGACGCCATCACGCCCGAGGTCGAGAGCGACCTGTCGACGGCCGCCTACGGCGAGCCCGACGAGGAGGACGTCACCGAGGTGACGCGCGACGTCGACCCCGCCACCGGCAAGCCGCGCGAGGAGGACGACCCGGGCGAGGGCCCGGGCATCGCCGCCGACCGCTGAGATGCGTCTGAACGCAGACGTTCTTTAAGTCGCCCTTGATGTGGCACCGCGAGGATGCCGCCATGCCGTACGTCGTGATCACGTCAGAGCGCCCGGAGGGCGCGGCGCTGTGCGAGCGCGTCACCTCGACGGACTTCGAGACCGACCACTTCAAGGCGTGCCTCGCCGACCGGCTCGCGTGGGCCGTCGAGGACGCGGAGCACCAGGCGACCGGCGCGATGCCGGTCGCTGAGGACGTGCCCGCGCACGCCTAGAGGAGGCCGCGTCGCCGTGCTCCTGCGCGAGGACGGCGACGCGGTCGTCGCGATCGGCCAGGCCTCGCACGCCTGGGTGTCGGGGCAGCTCGCCCGCGCCTGGGCATGGCCGGTCCCCGAGCCGCGCGAGGAGCTCTGCCTCGCCGCCGAGCAGCACGACGTCGGCATGGCCGAGTGGGACCTCGCCCCCGACGTCCACCCCGGGACCGGGCGCCCGCTGCAGTTCTTCGAGGTCCCGCGCCCGGTGCACGTCGAGCTGTGGTCGCATGCCGCGGAGAAGCTGCTGACCCAGAGCCGCCACGCCGCGCTGCTGGTCTCGCTGCACGGCACCGGGCTCTACGAGCGCTTCCCGCCGCGCGAGCCCGAGCACCAGGAGCTGGTCCGCGCGCACCTGGCCGCCCAGCGCGCGCTCCAGGACCGGCTGGCCGAGGAGGTCGGCGCCGCGCGCGAGGACCTGCGCACGGCGCAGCGCCTGCTCGCGGCGTGGGACGACCTGTCGCTGTCGCTGTGCTTCGGCCGCGACCGCGACGTGCCCGACGTGCCGGGGCCCGGCGGCGCGCCGGTGGCGCTGGCGCTGCGCGGCACGACGCTGGACCCGTGGCCGTTCGCTGCCGGCGAGGTCGCGCTGCGCGCCGAGGGCCGCCGCCTCGCCGGCCGCGCCGCCGGGCGCGACGAGCTGCGGGCGATGCTCGACGCCGCCCCGCACGTGCCCCTGCGCTGGACGCTGCGCCCGGCGTAGGGTGCGGGGCGTGCGCCCCGTCCTGCTCGTCCTCGCCCTCCTGCTCCTCCCCGCCCCCGCGCTCGCCGCCGACGGCACCGAGCGCTTCCCGGACGGGTTCCTGTGGGGGACCGCGATCGCCGGCTTCCAGACCGAGATGGGCCCGCACGGCCAGGACGCCGACAGGCGCAGCGACTGGTGGGCGTGGACGCACAGCGGCGACCCGCGGCTCTCCAAGGACCGGCCCGAGCGCGGGCCCGGCCACTGGCGCCGCTACCGCGACGACGTGCGGCTGGCCGCCAGGGGCCTGGGCGCCAACGCGTACCGCTTCGGCGTCGAGTGGAGCCGGATCTTCCCGCGCACGACGGCGACGGTCGCCAACGGCCGCCTGGACCGCGCGGCGCTGCGCGCGCTGGATCGGCTGGCCGACCGCAAGGCGGTCGCCCACTACCGCGCCGAGCTGCGCGCGGTGCGCGCGGCGGGCATGGAGCCGTTTTTGACGATCAACCACTTCACCCTGCCCGTCTGGCTGCACGACCCCGTCGCCGTCGGGCGGGCGCTCGCGGGCCGCGGCGGCGACGACCCCCTGCCCGAGCTGCAGCGCGCGGGCTGGCTCGCGGAGGGCACCGTCAACGAGTTCCGCAAGTACGCCGCGTACCTCGCGTGGAAGCTCGGCGACCTCGTCACCTACTGGACGCCGATCAACGAGCCGATGGTCGTCGCCACCTACGGCTACGCGAACATCCCCGGCGTCTTCGCCGGCTACTTCCCGCCGGGCGCGTTCACCTTCCGCGGCGCGGTGCGCGCGGTGACGAACATGGAGGCCGCGAACACGGCGGCCTACGACGCGGTCCACCGCCTCGACCGCCGGGCGAAGGTCGGCCTCGTGCAGAACATGATCGCCTTCACGCCGGCCGACCCCGCGAGCGCCGCCGACGTCGCCGCGACCGACCACGCCGACCACCTGTTCAACCGCCTGTTCCTCGACGCGGCGGTCAAGGGGGACGTGGACCTCGACGCGAACGGCGCGTACACCGGCGCCGAGCGCGACCGCCACGCGCGCAAGGCGGACTTCGTCGGCGTCAACTACTACTTCCGTGGTCGCGTGAGCGCGCTCGGCGGCCCCATCTCCCAGGCGATCCCGGTGCTCGACTTCGTGCCCCGCACGGGCTACCGCGGGCTCACCGACCCCGGCGGCGCGCCGTGCCCGACCACCTGCACCGAGTTCGGCGCCGAGCTCTACCCGGAGGGCCTGCGCCAGGTGCTGCGGACCGCCGGCCGCTACCGGCTGCCGGTCTACGTCACCGAGACCGGCCTGGCCGACGGCGACGACGACCAGCGCCCGCGCTTCCTCGTCGACCACCTGCGCGAGGTCCGCAAGGCGATCGCCGACGGCGTGCGGGTCCGCGGCGTCTTCCACTGGTCGCTGACCGACAACTTCGAGTGGGCCGCGGGCTACACGCCCAAGTTCGGGCTCTACACGATCCGCCGCAGGGCGCGGCCGAGCGCGAAGGTCTTCGCGCGGATCGTGCGCGAGAACCGGGTGGCCCCGGCGCTCGTCCGACGGTACGCACCCTGAGATCCGGGGAATGGGTAGGGCGATGCCGGCCGCCGCCCCCGCGCACCTCGATGCCCTGCACGACCTCGACGTGGTGCTGCCCGTGCGCCGGGAGGCCCCATGGCTGCTGGCCACGCACGCCGCGGCGCTGGCCACCGCGCTGCCGCGGCGCTGGCACGGCGGGGCGATCGTCGTCTGCGACGGCGCCCGGCCCGCGACCGCCCGCGCCGCGCACGACGCGCTCGCGGCACACCACGCCGTCGCCCACCGCACGTTGCTGCGCGTGCCCCGGGGGATCGGCGCCGCCGGCGCCGCGGACCTCGGGCTGGCCGAGGCGACCGGCGAGCTCGTCGCGCTCTTCGACGCGCGCACGCGGCCGGAGCCGCACGCGCTCGAGCTCCTGGTGACCGCGCTGGACGCCGACGAGGGCACGCTCTGGGCGGCGCCGCCGGCGCCCGGCGCGGCGGTCGTGCGCCGGGAGGCGTTCCTCGCGCTCGGCGCGTTCGACCCCCGGCTGCCCGCGCGCGACGCGATCCGCGACGCCGCCGACCGCGCCCGCCGCGAGGGCTGGCGGCTGGCGGTCGTGCCCGAGGCGGCGTTCCGCGTGACCGCGGGCGCCCGCCGCGCCGGCCCGCGCTTCGCCCGCCGCCCGCCGGGCCGCTGGGACGGCGCATCGCTGGAGCGCTGGCTGCTCGCCCACCGCCGCCACGCCGTCCGGGAGGACGTCGCATGAGCCTGCACGAGGTCCTCCCCGGCGCCCTGCTCTTCGCCTCGCACTTCTACGTGGAGGCCGGCGCGCTGTTCGACCCGCGCATCCCGGCCGAGGGCGGCATCGAGGAGGTCGCGCGCCACGGCCGGCCCGACCGCATCCTGCTGTCCAACCGCCACCACCTGCGCCACGCGGAGGCGTTCGCCGACGCCTTCGGCTGCTCGATCCACGTCCAGCGCGCCGGGCTGCACGAGTTCGCGCACGGCGGGCCCGATGTGCGCCCGTTCGGCTTCGGCGACGAGGTCGCCCCGGGCGTCCGCGCGCTGGAGGTCGGCGCGCTGTGCGACGAGGAGACCGCGTTCCACCTGCGCACCGGCCCCGGCGCCCTGCTCTTCGCCGACGCGCTGATCCGGGGTGAGGACGGCGCGCTGGGCTTCGTCCCGGACTTCCTGATGGGCGAGGAGCCCGAGCGGGTCAAGCGCGGCATCGGGGCCGCGCTCGCGCGGCTGCTCGCGGAGGACTTCGACGCCGTGCTGTTCGCCCACGGCGAGCCGCTGGCCGCCGGGGGCAAGCGCGCGCTCGAGGACTTCCTGCGCGCCCGCGCGCTCGCCGCCTGAGGCGGTAGCGTCGCGCCATGCCCCGGGTCCTGGCCGTCGCCGTCCTCCTCGCCCTGCTCCCCGCCGCCGCGCACGCCGCCACGGCGCGACCCGCCGGCGCCGGCTGCGACCGCTTCGACGACACGGCGTGCCTCCTGCCGTTCCCCAACGACAAGTTCACGAAGCTGGACCGCTCGACGGGCACCGGCCGGGTCCTGGACTTCCGCGCGGCCCAGATGCCGCGTAACGCCAAGGGCGTGCCGATCGACCCCTCCCAGTTCCGCGGCATGGACGGCTTCAGCCCGGGCTCGACGATCCTCACGCGGGTGCGCGGCCTCGACGCCGCCGGCCTGCGGCGCAGCGGCGCGGTGTCGCTCTCGGACCTGTCGGCCTACACGAAGGCCGCCGCGCCGGTCCTCGTGCTGGACCTGCGCACCGCCAGGCGCTGGCCGGTGTGGGCGGAGGTCGGCGAGGGCGGCCTGCTGCAGATCCACCCCGCGCGCAACTTCGCCGACGGCGGCCGCTACGTCGTCGTGCTGCGGGGCCTGCGGCGCAAGGACGGCAGCCGGATCCGCGCGGGCGCGCGCTTCGCGCGGTTGCGGGACGCCCGGCGCGTGCGCGACGTCCGCTACGACCGCATCTTCAAGGTCCTCAAGAAGGCGAAGGTCAGGCGCGACGACTCGCTGTTCCTGACGTGGGACTTCACGGTCGCCAGCGAGCGGTCGCTGACCGAGCGCATGCTGCACCTGCGCGACGAGGCGTTCGCGCAGCTCGGCGACCCGGACACCGGCGACCGCGTCGTCGAGGGGCGCGCGCCGACGTTCACGCTCGCCGAGAAGGCGCTCGACGGCGACGACGCCAAGTACCAGGGCCGCTTCGCCCGGGTGCTCGAGGGCACGGTCGAGGTCCCGTGCTACCTGGACTCGCCGTCGTGCGGGCCGGGCGGCGCGTTCCGCCTGAACTCGCGCGGCATCCCCGACCAGGGCGAGGACTTCCGCGCGCGGTTCCTCTGCGTCGTGCCCGACACCGCGACGGCCGCGACGCCGGCGCGGATGCTCCTGTACGGCCACGGCCTGCTGGGCAGCGAGCGCGAGGTCCTCACCAACCCCGACATCCCGCTCTTCGCCCGCGAGGCCAACGCGGTGCTGTGCGCGACGCCGTGGCTGGGCATGTCCAGCGAGGACATCCCCAACGCCGCGTCGGTCCTCGGCGACTTCTCCAAGATGGACACCATCGCCGACCGCCTGCAGCAGGGCATGCTCGCGGCGCTGCTGCTCGGGCGCGCGATGATCCACAGCGAGGGCCTCGCGACGAGCCCGCTGCTGCAGCAGGACGGGCGGCCGATCGTCCAGCCCGGCTTCCTCGGCTACGACGGCAACAGCCAGGGCGGGATCATGGGCGGCGCGCTGACCGCGTACGCCCCCGACTACGAGCACGCGGTGCTCGGCGTGCCCGGCATGAACTACGGCGTCCTGCTCCCGCGCTCGGTGGACTGGGACGTCTACGCGCAGGTCTTCCGCCCGGCCTACAAGGACGTCGCCGAGCGTCCGCTGGTCCTGGCGCTCGCGCAGGTGCTCTGGGACCGCGGCGAGGCCGACGGCGTGGCCAACCACATCGCCTCGGACCCGCTCGAGGCCACGCCGTCGCACGAGGTGCTCCTGCACGTGGCCTTCGGCGACCACCAGGTCACGCAGTACCAGGCCGACGTGCTCGCGCGGACGGTCGGCGCGCGCATCCACACGCCGATCCTCGCCGCCGGCCGCTCGCCGCAGCGCAAGCCGTCGTGGGGCATCCCCGCCATCCCGGCCGGCGCGCCCTGGGGCGGCTCGGCGATCGTCTACTGGGACAGCGGCCCGCAGGTCGTCGGCCCGCCGCCGCTGGGCCCGGAGCCCAACCGCAGCGGCCAGGACCCCCACGAGCACCCACGGCGCACGCCGGCCGCGCGGCAGCAGAAGGCGGCGTTCCTGGCGCCCGGCGGGACGGTGGTAGATGCGTGCGGTGGCGCAGCTTGCCTAGGCAAACCGGACGTCGGCTAGGACATCGGTCCAGGTTCCGGTCCGAGCCGTGACATCGGCGCACGACACGGGAAGACCCGTGCGCCGAGATGCAAGGCATGAGCAACCAGGGACGGGTGCTCCTCGCGGCAGGGACGCTCAGCGCGCTCCTCGCCCTCGGGGCGGGCGCGACGGCGCTGCCTCCACGGGCGGAAGCCAGGATTTCCCTCGAGAAATGCACCCTGTGCCACGGCAAGACGGA
>JACRMD010000347.1:0-11416 GCA_016215085.1 Solirubrobacterales bacterium
GTCGGCCGCAAGGCGGACACGATCGTCTCCGGCGGCGAGAACGTCGCGCCCGCCGAGGTCGAGGCGGCGCTCGAGCGCCACCCGGCCGTCCTGGAGGCGGCGGTGTACGGCCGCCCCGACCCGGAGTGGGGCGAGGCCGTGGTCGCCCGCGTGCGCCTGCGCCCCGGCACGGCGGCGTCCGCCGGCGAGCTGCGCGAGCACTGCACCGCGACTCTGGCCCGGTTCAAGCGTCCTAGGGAGGTGCACTTCACCGAGGACCCGCTGCCGCGCACCCCGTCGGGCAAGCTCCTGCGGCGGGAGCTCGCGTGATCCGCGCCGCCGCGGCCGGGGCGCTGGCCGCCCTGGCCCTCGCCGCCCCTGCGAACGCCGCCACCTGCACCGTCGGGCCCGGCGCGCAGTACCCGACCATCGACGCGGCGGTCGACGTCGGCACGTGCACCGACGTCCAGGTCGCCCCGGGCACCTACACCGAGGCGCCGATCGCCGTGACGCGCACCGGCCTGACGATCTCGGCCCCGCAGGGCGGCGTCACGGTGACGCCGACGGGCTCGCCGGCGTTCACGCTCTCGGGCGCGGACGCGACGCTGCGCGGCCTCGCGGTCGCCGAGGCGGCCGGGGTGAGCGGCGTGCGCATCACCGGCGCGAGGGCCACGCTCGACGGCGTGACCGTCCGCAGCCCCGCGATCGCCGTCGACACCACGGCCACCGGGACGAAGGTCCTGCGCAGCACCGTCGTCGCGACCGGCGCCACCGGCGACGCGCTGCTCGTCCGCGCGGCGTCGACCGGCGACGTCGCCGCACGGGTCGAGAGCAGCATCCTGGCCGCGACCGGTCGCGGCACCGCCACCGCGCTGCGGGCCCGCTCGCAGACCGGATCCAGCGGCGACGTCGCCGTGACGCTCGTGCAGGCCACCGTCCCGCACCGCGTCGTCCTGGACTCGGGCGGCGTCGCGGGTCGGGTCAGGGCGACCGCCACGCGGTCCATCGTCGCCGCGCCGCCCGCCGGCGTGACGGTCACCGCCTCCGACACCGCCACGCCCGCCGACAAGCTCTACCGCGACCCCGCCGGCGACTTCCGGCTGCGCGCCGACGCGCCGGTCATCGACCGGGGCGGCACGCCCGCGGCCGGCGAGTCCGACAAGGACATCGAGGGCGAGCCGCGGCTGGCCGGCCCGGCGACCGACCTCGGCGCCGACGAGTTCCACAACCAGGCGCCGGTCGCCGCACTGGTCGCCGCCCGCCCGCGCGTGCGCCAGAACACGCCGGTCAGGCTCAGCGCCGCGACCTCCGCCGACCCCGAGGCCGCCTACGGCGGCGGGCTGGCCCGCTACGAGTGGGACTTCGGCGACGGCGCGACCGAGACGACCACCGAGCCGTCGATCGAGCACGCCTACCCCGCGACCGGCACGTACCCGACGACCGTGAAGGTCACCGACCGCCAGGGCGCGAGCGCGACGAGCGCGGCGGTCCCGGTGACGGTGGTCGACGGCCTGGCGCCCGTGCTGGGCTTCGCCTTCCCGCGGGCCAGCGCCGCCATCGCCGGCACGGGCCGGCTGCGCTTCTCCGGCGTCGCGCGCGACCGCAGCGGCATCCGCTCCGTCCAGCTGTCGCTGCGCCGCACCCGCCCCGCGAGCGCCGCGGCGACCACGCGCCGGTGCCGCTACCTCAACCCCGCCCGCAAGCGCCTGGTCACCCGGTCCTGCAGCCGGCCGCTGTTCTTCACGGTCACCTACCGCAAGGGCCGCTGGCGCTACGACACCCGCGGGCGCTTCCGCCTGTCGCCCGGGCGCTGGCAGGCGACCATCCGCGCCCGCGACCGCGCCGGCAACCAGGGGACGCGAACCGTCAAGTTCGCGGTGCGATAGGGGCTACCCTCTCCGGCGATGCGGGGACGGATCCTGGTGGTGGGGGCGATGCTGGCCGTGATCGCGCCCGCGAGCGCGAGCGCGAAGGACCTGGCGGTGCCGGGCCAGTACGCGACGATCAAGGCCGCGGTCGACGCCGCCGCCGCGGGCGACCGCGTGCTCGTCGGGCCCGGGTCCTACAAGGAGGACCCGATCGCGGTCGACGACGCCGACGTGGCCGTCGAGGCCGTCACGCCGGGGACCGTGGTCGTCAGCTCGACCGGCGACCAGGTCTTCACGCTCAGCGCGACGGGCACGGCGCTGCGCGGGCTGATCGTCTCCGGCACCGCGCCCGTGACGATCACCGCCGACGCGACCCTCGACGGCGTCGCGGCCCTCGGCAAGACGCAGGCGGTCCTCGTCCAGGACGCGGGCGCGACGGTGCGCCGCTCCGTCCTGCGCGCCGACGGCGACGCGCTGTTCGCGCGGATCACGGCGCTGACCGACCGCACCGTCTCCGTCGACTCGACGGTCCTGACCGCCGGCACCGGCGCCGGCGTCCACGGGCGGACCGAGGGCCCGGTGCTGCTGGGGACGGGCGGCGCGCTCACCGTCAAGCTGCTCCGGGCGACCGTCGCCGGGGCCGAGAAGGCCGCCGCCTCGGAGTCCGTCGCCGCCGGCCTCGGCACGCCCGGGGCGGTGGGCATCACGTTCGCGCAGTCGATCGTCCACGGCTCGACGGGCACGGTGGCCGTCGGGCCCGGCAACGACACGGCGACGCCCGACGCGGCGCTCTTCCGCGACGCCGCCGCCCGCGACTTCCACCTGCGCGCCGACGCGCCCGTCATCGACAAGGGCGCCGCCGTGGGCGCCGGCGAGAGCGACAAGGACCTCGACGGCGAGCCGCGCCAGGCCGGCGGCGCCACCGACCTCGGCGCCGACGAGTTCCACAACGCCGCGCCCAGCGCCGCCATCCGCGTCGACGACGCCGGCCCGCGCCAGAACGCGACGGTCACCTTCGACGCCTCCGGCTCCGGCGACCCCGAGGCCGCGTTCGGCGGCGGCGTGGCCCGCTACGAGTGGGACTTCGGCGACGGCACCACCGCGGTGACGGACGGGCCGACGGCCCAGCACGCCTACCCCGAGGTCGGCGGCTACCGCGCGACGGTGCGCGTCGTGGACCGCCAGGGCGCCGGCTCGGCGGCCGAGGGCGTCGACGTCGGCGTCCGCGACGGCCTGCCCCCGCTGGCGCGCTTCACCAGCCCGCTGCTGGACTCGACGCTGCCCGGCGTCACGTGGACGGTCAAGAAGGTCAAGGGCAAGCGCGTGCAGCGGTCCAGGGCGCGCACGATCCGCTTCTTCGGGACGGCGAGCGACCCGAGCGGGATCGGGACCGTCGAGCTGTCGCTGCGCCAGACGCAGTCCCGCAAGCGCGTGGCGCCCAAGCTCAAGAAGCCGAAGAAGAAGGCCAGGAAGGCGCAGGCGAGCTGCCGCTTCTACTCCAACGTCACCGGCCGGCTCGTCACGCGGCCCTGCGACCAGCCGCTGTTCTTCCCCGTCCGCTACGCCAACCGCATCTGGTCGTACTCGACCAAGGCGGGCGTCGCGCTGGGCGCCGGCCGCTGGCAGGCGACCGTGCGCGCCACCGACGGCGCGGGCAACCCGGGCTCCGCAACGCTGAAGTTCCTGGTGAAGTAGCGGGGGTGACCGACCCCGAGGAGCAGCGCGCCGAGATCCGCGAGCACTGGGAGGGCGCGGCGGCCGGCTGGAGCAAGCACGCCGACGACTTCGAGCAGGCGACCATGCCGGTCGCCCAGTGGATGGTCGACGCCATCGCCCCGCAGCCGGGCCAGACCGTGCTGGAGGTCGGCGCCGGCCTGGGCGACACCGGCTTCCTGGCCGCCGAGCTGCTCGAGCCGGGCGGCAGGCTCATCAGCACCGACGGCGCCGAGGCGATGGTCGAGGTCGCCAAGGAGCGCGCGGCCCGGCGCGGCCTGCGCAACGTCGAGTTCCGCACGATGGAGCTCGAGTGGCTCGACCAGCCCACGGCCACGGTGGACGCGATCCTCGGGCGGTTCACGTACATGCTGGTCGTCGACCCGGAGGCCGCGCTGCGCGAGGCGCGCCGTGTCCTCAAGCCCGGCGGCCGCCTGGCCATCGCGGTGTGGGACGCGCCGGAGCACAACACGTGGATGACCACGCCGGGCGAGGAGCTGCGCAGGATCACCGGGGACCCGCCGCCGCCCGACGGGCCGGGCCCGTTCTCGCTCGCCGACCGCACGGCGCTCACCGAGCTCCTCCGGGACGCGGGCTTCGACGAGGTCACGGTCGAGCCGATCGACGTCGTCGTCGCCGCGCCGTCGCTCGACGCGCTGTGGGAGCGGCTGAGCGAGATGTCGCCGTCGATGCGGGACGTGCTGCCGCGCCTGTCGCCCGCCGACACCTACCGGCTGCGCGACGCGATCGACGCGCGCTGGGCCGCGCACGTGCGCGACGACGGCTCCGTCGCGATCCCCGGGCGTGCCCTGGGCGTGAGAGCGGAGGCGTAGGCCCACCGCGTAGGATCCGCGCCCCATGTTCTACGACGACGACGCGGACCTCTCCCTCCTCGACGGCAAGACCGTCGCGATCATCGGCTTCGGCTCCCAGGGCCACGCCCACGCCCAGAACCTCAAGGACTCGGGCGTGTCGGTCGTCGTAGGCCTCCGCGAGGACTCGTCGTCGGTCCAGCAGGCGAAGGACGCCGGCCTCGAGGTCGTGCCCGTCGCGCAGGCCGCCGAGCGCGGGGACATCGTGATGATCCTGGTGCCCGACGAGCTGCACCGCCAGGTGTGGGAGGACGTCGCCCCCGGCATCGAGAAGGGCAACATGGTGCTCTTCGGCCACGGCTTCTCGGTCCTCTACGGCGAGGTTGAGCCGCCGCCGGACGTCGACGTCGCGCTCGCCGCCCCGAAGGGCCCGGGCCACCTCGTGCGCCGCCAGTACACCGAGGGCTCGGGCGTCCCCGGCCTGATCGCGATCCACCAGGACGCGACCGGCAACGCCAAGGACCTCGCGCTGGCCTACGCCAAGGGCATCGGCTGCACCCGCGGCGGCGTCTTCGAGACGACCTTCAAGGAGGAGACCGAGACCGACCTGTTCGGCGAGCAGGCGGTGCTCTGCGGGGGCGCCTCGGCGCTGGTGCAGGCGGGCTTCGACACGCTCGTCGAGGCCGGCTACGACCCGCAGATGGCGTACTTCGAGTGCCTGCACGAGCTCAAGCTCATCGTGGACCTCATGGGCATGCGCTACTCGATCTCCAACACCGCCGAGTACGGCGACTACACCCGCGGCCCGCGCGTCGTCAACGACGAGACCCGCGCGGAGATGAAGCGGATCCTGGGCGAGATCCAGGACGGCACCTTCGCCCGCGAGTGGATCGCCGAGAACCGCGCCGGCCAGGAGAACTTCAAGCGCATGCGCGAGGAGCAGGCCCGGACGCAGGTGGAGACCGTCGGCAAGGAGCTGCGGTCCCACATGAGCTGGATCAACACCGAGTTCTAGGCGCCGTGCGCGCGCGGGCGGACGGCCTGCCCGCGCGCTAGCATCCACCGGGCCGTCGCGACTGGCGTCTTTCGAGGTGGAGTGCAAACCACCGGGGAGCGGCGGCCTCCGCCGCCGCACGCCTGGGCACCCGATCCCCGATCCACCGAGGAGCCCCATGTCGACGAGCGCGACGCTCACCATCCCCGAAGACCTCAAGCCCGCCGACGGCCGCTTCGGCTGCGGCCCGTCCAAGGTCCGCCCCGAGCAGCTGGCGCGCGTCGCCGAGGCCGCCGACCTCATGGGCACCTCGCACCGCCAGGCGCCGGTCAAGGCGCTCGTCGGGAGCATCCGCGAAGGCCTGCGCGACCTGTTCTCGCTGCCCGACGGCTACGAGGTCGCGCTGGGCAACGGCGGGTCCACGTGCTTCTGGGACGCCGCCGCCTTCGGCCTCGTCCGCAAGCGCGCCCACCACCTGGCCTTCGGCGAGTTCTCCTCGAAGTTCGCGAAGGTCACCGACGGCGCCCCGTTCCTGGACCGCTCCGTGCTGGCCTCCGCCGAGCCGGGCGACGCGCCGGTCGTCCACCACGTCGCCGAGGGCTGCGACGTCGTGGCCTGGGCCCACAACGAGACGTCCACCGGCGTCATGACCCAGGTGACGCGACCGACGGGGGCCCACCCGCCCGACGGCCTGGTGCTCATCGACGCGACCTCCGGCGCGGGCGGGCTGCCCGTCGACGTCACGCAGGCCGACGCCTACTACTTCGCGCCGCAGAAGTCCTTCGCCGCCGACGGCGGCCTGTGGCTGGCGCTCCTGAGCCCGGCCGCGCAGGAGCGCATCGCCGAGCTCGACGCCGACCAGGACCGCTGGATCCCCGACTTCCTGTCGCTGGCCACCGCGCTGGACAACAGC
The DNA here is from genome assembly GCA_016215085.1 of Solirubrobacterales bacterium. GTDB lineage: Bacteria > Actinomycetota > Thermoleophilia > Solirubrobacterales > Solirubrobacteraceae > Baekduia. The sequence goes on from JACRMD010000347.1 coordinate 6,280, forward strand.
CGCAAGGACCAGACCTACAACACGCCGGCGGTCGCGACGCTGATCCTGCTCGCCGACCAGCTCGAGTGGCTCAACGCCAACGGCGGCCTGGAGTTCGCCGTCGGCCGCACGACCGAGTCCTCGACGCACCTGTACGAGTGGGCGCGCGCGTCGAGCTACGCGCACCCGTTCGTCAAGGACGTCGAGAAGCGCTCGCTGGTCGTCGGCACCATCGACTTCTCCGACGCCGTGGACGCCGCCGCCGTCGCCAAGACGCTGCGCGCCAACGGCATCGTCGACGTCGAGCCCTACCGCAAGCTCGGCCGCAACCAGCTGCGCATCGGCATGTTCCCGGCCGTCGACCCGGCCGACGTCCGCGCCCTCACGGCGTCCATCGATTACGTCGTGGAGAACCTCTGATGACCAAGGTGCTCGTCGCCGAGAAGATCGGCGCGTCCGGGATCGACCTGCTCAAGCAGCACTTCGACGTCGACACCGCCTTCGACCAGAACGGCGACTTCGACCTCGAGGCGCGCATCGGCGACTACGACGGCCTGCTCATCCGCAGCGCCACGAAGGTCACCGCCGACCTCATCGACAAGGCCGGCAACCTCAAGGCGATCGGCCGCGCCGGCGTCGGCGTCGACAACGTCGACGTGCCGGCCGCGACCAAGCGCGGCATCGTCGTGGCCAACGCGCCGGAGTCCAACGTCGTCACCGCCGCCGAGCACACGGTCGCGCTGCTGCTGGCGCTGGCCCGCAACGTCCCGCAGGCCCACGCCGCGCTCAAGCAGGGCAGCTGGGAGCGGTCGAAGTGGTCGGGCGTCGAGCTCGAGGGCAAGACGCTGGGCATCCTCGGCTTCGGCCGCATCGGCCAGCTCGTCGCCGCGCGCGCCAAGGGCTTCGGCATGCGCGTGGTCGCCTTCGACCCCTACGTGAGCGCCGAGCGCTACCGCGACCTGGGCGTCGAGAAGGCCGAGTCCTCCGACGACGTCTACGCGGTCGCCGACTTCCTCACGCTGCACCTGCCCAAGACGCCGGACACGGAGGGCTGGCTGGACGCCGAGGCGCTGGCCAAGTGCAAGGACGGCGTGCGGATCCTCAACGTCGCCCGCGGTCCGCTGATCGTCGACGAGGACCTGCAGGCCGCGCTGGACAGCGGCAAGGTCGGCGGCGCGGCGCTGGACGTCTTCCGCTCCGAGCCGGTCACCGACCACCCGCTGTTCGCCTACGACAACGTCATCGTCACGCCGCACCTCGGCGCCTCGACCGCCGAGGCGACCGACCGCGCCGGCTACCAGGCCGCCGAACAGGTCGTGGCGGCGCTCACCGGCGGCGCGGTGACCACCGCGGTCAACGTCCCGGCGATCAAGCCCGAGGACCTCGAGGTGCTCGGCCCGTTCGTGCCGCTGTGCAGCCACCTCGGCCGCCTCGCGATGGCGCTGGCCGAGGGCTCGAGCGTGGACCGCATCGAGGTCGAGCTGCTGGGCCGCATCGCCGAGCGCGACACGCGCCCGCTGGCGACGGCGACGCTGCTCGGCGTCCTCCAGGGCCACACCGAGGAGGACGTCAACCAGGTCAACGCGCCGGCGATCGCCGAGGAGCGCGGCATCGAGCTGGTCGAGACCAAGAACGCGCACGCCCGCGACTTCGAGAACCTCGTGCGGATCACGGTCGTCGCCGGCGACCAGCGCGAGCGCGTGGTCGGCACGACGTTCGGCCGGCTGCACCGCCCGCACCTGCTCGAGGCCTGGGGCCAGCGCTTCGACGTCCAGGTCGACGAGCACGTGACGCTGTTCCGCTACCAGGACGTCCCGGGCATGATCGGCCGCGTCGGCACGTGCTTCGGCGAGGCCGGCGTGAACATCGTCAGCGCCGCGGTCGGCCGCCGCGAGGAGGGCGACGAGCGCGGCGAGGCCGTGATGGTCCTCACCACCGACGCCCGCGTCCCGGCCGATGTCGTCGACCGCATCGTGGGGCTCGACGGCTTCATCGCCGGCCGGACGCTCACGCTGTAGGGGTCGGGCGCGGCCCCACCGGGTAGGCGACCGCCTCGTGTGGTTCCGCGACGCCGTGGTCTACCAGGTCTACCCGCGCTCGTTCCAGGACGCCGACGGCGACGGGATCGGCGACCTCAAGGGCATCACCGCGCGGCTCAGCCACATCGCCGGGCTCGGCGCCGACGCGGTCTGGATGTCGCCGACGTTCCCGTCGCCCGGCTTCGACTGGGGCTACGACGTCAGCGACTACCGCGGCGTGCACCCCGACTTCGGGACGCTGGCCGACATGGACGAGCTGGTGGCGGTCGCCCACGACCTCGGCCTGCGCGTGCTGCTGGACCTCGTCCCGTGCCACACCTCGATCGAGCACCCGTGGTTCCGGGAGCACCCGGACTGGTACGTGTGGAGCGACCGCGACGGCCCGCAGAACAACTGGCGCGCGACCTTCGGCGGGCCCGCGTGGTCGAAGGACCCGCACGGGCGGGGCTGGTACCTGCACAGCTTCTACCCCGAGCAGCCCGACCTCGACTGGCGCAACCCGGAGGTGCCCAGGGCCTTCGGCGACGTGCTGCGCTTCTGGCTCGACCGCGGCGTGGACGGCTTCCGCCTCGACGCGCTGGATCGGCTGCTCAAGGACCCCGAGCTGCGCGACGACCCGGTCGCCACCGCGCCGCCGCCGCTGCCGATCGGCAATCCCGAGCACGCGGCGCTCGAGCACGTCCACTCGCGCGACGCGCCCGACATCGCGTCGGCGATCGCGTCGCTGCGCGAGGCCGCGGGCGACGCGTACCTCGTCGGCGAGGTGTACCTGCCGACCCAGGGCCTCGCGCCGTACCTCGAGCACCTCGACGCGTGCTTCTCCTTCGAGCTCTTCCACGCCGGCTGGACGGCCGCCGAGGTCCGCGACGCGCTCGGCCAAGCCGAGCGGCTGGGGCTCGGCGAGCTGGCCTGGGTGCTCAGCAACCACGACTTCCCACGGCTGCCGACACGCGTCGGGGAGCGCCACGTGCGCGCCGCCGCGATGCTCCTGCTGCTGCTGCCGGGCGCCGCCTTCGTCTACCAGGGCGACGAGCTCGGCGTGCCCGACGGGCCGCGGCCCGACCCGCCGCTGGACCGCGCCGGCCGCGACGCCTACCGCACGCCGATGCCCTGGGACGACGGCCCGGCCCGCGGCTTCACGACCGGCACGCCATGGCTCCCCACCTATGCGCAACCCGGCGTGGACCTCGCCGCGCAGGAGGCCGACCCCGGCTCGACCCTGCACCTGTACCGCGACCTCATCGCGCTGCGCCGCGGCCTGCCGATGGACCTCGACCTGCTCGAGGACGTCCATCCCGACATGGTGGCCTTCCGCCGCGGCGACGTGCTTGTCGCGCTCAACCTGGGCGAGCAGCGGGTGCCCGCGCCGGCCGTGCAAGAGGTCCTGCGCCACACCCACGATCCGGAGCGACGCGCGCCGGTGGGACATCTCGGGCCGGGCGAGGGGTTCGTCGCCCGGGCTGGTTCGCGAGCACCGGCAACGGGGTAAGCCGACAGGCACCATGCGGAGGGTCATCGCGACGTTCGGGGTCCTCGCGACCGCCGCGTTCGCGGCCGCCGGATGCGGGGGCGACTCGGGCGGGGGCCCGGCCACCATCCGCTTCTACGGGGGCCCGGAGAACTCGGGCGCGCTGGACAAGGCCGTGGCCGACTGCTCCAAGCAGTCGGGCGGCAAGTACAACATCAGCTTCGAGAAGCTGCCCGCCGACGCGGACGGCCAGCGCGAGCAGCTCGTGCGCCGCCTGGCCGCCGAGGACGACGGCATCGACCTCATCAACATGGACGTGATCTGGACGGCCGAGTTCGCCGAGGCCGGCTGGATCCAGCCGTGGGAGGGGGCGAACGAGAAGGCGGCCATCGACGGCGTGCTCGAGGGCCCGCTGCGCACCGTGCGCTACGGCGGCAAGGTCTACGGCGCCCCGTTCAACACCAACACGCAGCTGCTCTGGTACCGCGGCGACCTCGTGAAGTCCCCGCCCAAGACCTGGGAGGAGATGATCAGCCAGGCCAAGGAGATCGGCGGCAAGGCCGGCCACGTCCTCGTCCAGGGCAAGCAGTACGAGGGCCTGACGGTGTGGTTCAACTCGCTCGTCGCCTCCGCCGGCGGCTCGATCCTCAAGGAGGGCGGCGACGAGGCCTCGCTCGGGGAGCCGGCGCTGAAGGCGCTGGAGACGATGAAGCAGGTCGCCACCCAGGTCGGCGACCCCTCGCTCTCCAACCAGGCCGAGGACGAGACGCGCCTGGCCTTCCAGGAGGGCAACGCGGCCTTCATGGTCAACTACTCCTTCGTCTACCCCTCCGCCAAGGAGGAGGCGCCCAAGATCTACAAGAACATGAAGTGGGCGCCGTGGCCGACGCTGAAGGAGGGCGAGCCCGCGCACGTCACGATCGGCGGCTACAACATCGGCGTCTCGAAGTTCACCAAGCACAAGGACGAGGCCTTCGCCGCCGCGAAGTGCCTCCTGAAGCGCAAGAACCAGAAGGACATCGCGCTGAAGGCGGGCCTGCCGCCGGTGCTCGCCGACCTCTACGACGACCCGGAGATCAAGAAGGCCAACCCGTTCATCGACGACGTCAAGACGTCGCTGCGCGAGGCGTCGGTGCGGCCGCCGACGCCGGCCTACAACGACGTGTCGCTGGCGATCCAGAAGTCGCTTTCGCCGCCGCGGAGCATCGACCCGAAGGCGACGCTCGAGGAGCTCTCGGGCAAGATCGACGACGCGCTGAACTCGAGGGGGCTGCTGTGAGCGCACAGGCAGAGGGCGGCGCCGTCAGCATCGGGCGCCGGAAGTCCGCGGCAGCGCCGAAGGGCGGCAAGGTCCTGACCGAGCGCGCCCGCGCCGAGCGGCGCCTGGGCTGGCTGCTGATCGCGCCGGCGGCGCTGGTCATGGCGCTGGTCGCCGGCTACCCGATCGTCTACTCGCTGTGGCTGTCGCTGCACCGCACCGACCTGCGCTTCCCCGACGACACCGAGTTCGTCGGGCTGGCCAACTACGGGACCGTCCTGTCCTCGGGCCTGTGGTGGCAGGACCTCGCGCACACGCTGATCATCACCGTCGCCTCGGTGGCGCTCGAGCTGGTGCTCGGCATGCTCATCGCCCTGGTCATGCACCGTGCGA
>JACRMD010000347.1:11458-14778 GCA_016215085.1 Solirubrobacterales bacterium
CCGCGGCGCCGTGCGCGCCGCCGTGCTGGTGCCCTACGGGATCATCACCGTGGTCGCCTCGCTGGCCTGGAAGTACGCGTGGGCCGCCGACACCGGCTTCATCCCGAGCCTGCTCGGCATGCAGGACGACCCGCTGACGAAGACCTCGTCCTCGTACGTGGTGATCATCCTCACCGAGGTCTGGAAGACGACGCCGTTCATGGCGCTGCTACTGCTGGCCGGCCTCGCGCTCGTCCCCGACGAGCTGCACGAGGCCGCCAAGGTCGACGGCGCCAACGCGATCCAGCGCTTCTTCCAGATCACCATCCCGCTGATGAAGCCCGCGATCCTCGTCGCGCTGCTGTTCCGCACGCTCGACGCGTTCCGGGTCTTCGACTCGGTGTTCATCCTCACCGCGGGGGCCAACAACACCGAGACGGTGTCGCTGCTGGGCTACAACCAGCTGCTCAACCGGCTCAACCTCGGCATCGGATCCGCGGTGTCGATGCTGATCTTCCTCTGCGTCGCCCTGATCGCCTTCCTGTTCCTGAAGGGGTTCGGCGCCGCCAAGATGCAGGAGGAGCGTCGCTAGATGCAGCACACGGGCAAGGAGAAGGCCTGGTGGGCCGGCGCCAACACGCTGGTCATCGCCTTCGCGATCATCCCGGTCCTCTGGATCCTGTCGCTGTCGCTCAAGGACCGCTCGACGCTGGGTGACGGGAGCGTCATCCCCAAGAAGTGGTCCTTGGACAACTACCAGGAGATCTTCAAGGCCGACGAGTTCGTCAACGCCTTCGTGAACTCGATCATCGTCGCGTTGGTCACCACGGCGATCGCGATCGTGATCGGCTCGATGGCCGCCTACGCGCTCGCGCGGCTGGAGTTCCCGGGCAAGCGGCTGATGCTCGGCGCCTCGCTGGCGATCGCGATGTTCCCGCTGATCTCGCTGGTCGGCCCGATCTTCGACGTCTGGCGCCGCGTCGGGCTGTTCGACACCCGGCCCGGCCTGATCATCCCGTACCTGGCGTTCTCGCTGCCGCTGGCGATCTACACGCTGTCGGCGTTCTTCCGCGAGATCCCGTGGGACCTCGAGCAGGCGGCTCAGGTCGACGGCGCGACGCCGATGCAGGCGTTCCGCAAGGTCATCATCCCGCTGGCCGCGCCGGGCGTCTTCACGTCGGCGATCCTCGTCTTCATCTTCAGCTGGCAGGAGTTCCTGCTGGCGATCTCGCTCACGTCGACCGACAACGCCCGGACGGTCCCGGCCGCGCTGGCGTTCTTCACGGGCGAGTCGCAGTTCACCCAGCCCACGGGCTCGATCGCCGCCGCGGCGGTGGTCGTGACCGTTCCCATCGTGATCATGGTGCTGATCTTCCAGCGCCGCATCGTGGCCGGCCTGACCGCCGGCGCCGTCAAGGGGTAGGCACACATGGCCGAGATCCAGTTCGACCACGTCACCAAGCGCTACGGCGACGGCTTCGAGGCCGTCAAGGACATGAACCTCGAGATCGCCGACGGGGAGTTCCTGATCCTCGTGGGCCCGTCGGGGTGCGGGAAGTCCACGGCCCTGCGGATGGTCGCGGGCCTCGAGGACATCACCGACGGCGAGCTGCGCATCGGCGGCGAGGTCGTCAACGAGAAGGCGCCGAAGGACCGCGACATCGCGATGGTGTTCCAGTCCTACGCCTTGTACCCGCACATGACCGTGCGCGAGAACATGGCCTTCCCGCTGAAGCTCGCGGGGGTCGACAAGGGCGAGGCCGACCGCCGCGTGACCGAGGCGGCGAAGGTGCTCGACCTCGAGCAGCACCTCGACCGCAAGCCGGCCAACCTCTCGGGCGGCCAGCGCCAGCGCGTCGCGATGGGCCGCGCGATCGTGCGCGACCCGAAGGCGTTCCTCATGGACGAGCCGCTGTCCAACCTCGACGCCAAGCTGCGCGTGCAGATGCGCGCCGAGGTCTCGCGGCTGCAGACGAGCCTGGGCACGACCACGGTCTACGTGACCCACGACCAGACCGAGGCGATGACGCTCGGCGACCGCGTCGCGGTGATGCGCGCCGGCATCCTGCAGCAGGTCGACACGCCCAAGGTGCTCTACGAGCGCCCCGCCAACCTGTTCGTCGCCGGGTTCATCGGCTCGCCGTCGATGAACTTCTTCACCGGCCACGTCGAGGGCGACCGGCTGCGCCTGCCGTTCGGCGACGTGCCGCTGGCCGACCACCACCGCAAGGCGCTCGAGCAGGAGGGCCTGCGCGGCGACATCATCGTCGGCATGCGGCCCGAGCACTTCGAGGATGCCGCGCTGATCGGCGACCAGGAGTCCCAGGGCGTGACCTTCGACGCCCCGATCGAGGTCACGGAGTCGATGGGGTCGGAGATCTACGCCTACTTCTCCTACGAGGGCGGCGAGGTCGCCAGCGAGGAGCTCCAGGAGCTCGCCGCCGACGCGGGCGCCGCCGACCTGCCCTCGAGCGGCGGGTCGCAGGCGGTGGCGCGCCTCAACCCCGAGAGCGACGTGTGCCACGGCCAGACGACGCGGCTCTGGGTCGACGCGTCGCGGATGCACCTCTTCCACCCGCAGGACGGGCACGCGCTGCGCGCGGACGGCGACGGGGCGCCGGCGGCACCATCCGGCCGCTTCGCCCGGGAGCACGAGCGCGAGGCGCAGGAGCGGGAGCCGGAGGAGCGGCCGGCGATGTAGCACGGGGGCCCGGCCGAGCCGGCAAGTACCGCCCTCCGCAGCCGCGGCGGGCCGGCCGGCTCGTCCACCCCTAGGGCCGGTCGCTCCGGCGCCGCCGCCCCGGCGCGGCGTTGAGCCGCTCGAGGACCTCCTCGGACCACTCGTGGGTCCGCAGGAGGCGGTAGCGCTCGGCGCCGACGCGCAGGTACGCGTCGGTCTCGCCGCAGTCGCCGTCGGGCAGCATCCCGGCGTCGCGCAGCAGGGCGACGGCCGGCACGTACTCCTCCTCGTACCAGCGGCGGGCCGCCTCGCGGCGGTCCAGCAGCTCGCCGTGCTCCTGCATGTAGCGGAACGCCCACGCCTCGACGCCCTCCGCGAGCCTGGCGAAGTCCCACGGGTCGCTCGGGCGCACGCGCCCGCGCGCCTCCGCCGACAGCGGCACGCGCTCGCGGAACACGCGCTCGTGGCTCTTGAGCGGCAGGTCGGCGCGCAGCAGCCCGGCGCCGGCCGGCACGCGCGTGACGACCTCGGTCACGCGCGCGTTGATGTCGTTCTCCCCGAGCGCCCGCGCCACCGAGACGCGGTGGTGGCCGTCGCGGACGAAGTACGCCTCGCCGACCTTGTAGAGGTCGATCGGCGGCATCGCCTCGCCCCGGCGCAT
>JACRMD010000348.1 GCA_016215085.1 Solirubrobacterales bacterium
GGTCGGCTACGCGGCGCCGGCGGGCGTGCGCCTGCTCGACGACCCCGGCGTCCACCGCCGCGACGTCGCCGAGCAGGCCCGGCGGATCGCGGAGCTCGAGGCCGAGCTGGCCGCCGCGCGCGGCGCCGGCGGCGACGCCTCGCCGGCGGACGACCGCGTGGCGTCGGCCGAGGCGCGCGCGGCCGACGCCGAGGCGCAGCTCGCCGCCATCCAGCACACGCGGGCGTGGCGCGCCGCCCGCCGGTTCTACAAGCTGCGCGGCGGGAGCTGAGCGTGGAGCGCCGCCGCCTGGTCCGCGTCCCCGCCTCGTCGGCCAACCTCGGCCCGGGCTACGACACGTTCGCCGCGGCGCTGGCCATGCACGTCGAGGTCGAGGTCGTCGAGACCGGCCGGTTCGCCGTCGTCACCGACCTCGAGGTCGCCCGCGACCGCCGCAACCTCGTGGTGCGCGCGTTCTCGAAGCTGCACCCGCCCGACGACTTCGAGTTCCGCATCCGCTCGACGGTCCCGCTCTCCGGCGGCCTGGGCTCGAGCGCGGCCGCGATCGTCGCCGGGCTGATGGCGGCCGACCACCTCTTCGAGCTCGACGCCGACCTGCTCGCCCACGCCACGAAGCTCGAGGGCCACCCCGACAACGTCGCGGCGGCGCTGCTGGGCGGGTTCGTCGTGTGCGACCCGGGCCCGCCCACCCGCGCGACCCGCTTCGAGGCGCCCGCCGGGCTCGAGGCGGTCGTCGTCGTGCCGCACGAGCCGGTCCGCACCAAGGCGGCGCGCGCGGCGCTGCCCGCCGAGGTGCCGATGGGCGACGCGGTCTTCAACGTCGCCCACGGCGCGCTGCTCGTGCTCGGCCTCGCCCACGGCGACTGGGACCTCGTCGCCCGCGGCCTCGACGACCGCCTGCACCAGCCCCGCCGCGCGCACCTGTACCCGCGCTCGATGGCGCTCGTCGAGCGCGCGAAGGCGGTCGGCGCGCTGGGCGCGACGATCTCCGGCGCCGGCCCGACGGTGCTGGTCTGGTGCCACTACGAGCAGACCGGCGGCGTGCTCGAGACGCTGCGGCGCGAGGCCGACGGCTGGGCCCGCGTGCTGCGCGCGCCGTTCGAGCCCCAGGGCGCCGACGTGCGCGAGCTCTAGCCGCCGGCCGCGGCCCAGCCCGACCAGCGCGTGACCGCGACGGCGAGCACGGGGCCCGCGGGCGGCGCGTCGCGGTACGGCGCGTAGCGCTCGGCCAGCAGCGCCACGGCGCGGCGCGCGTCCTCGTCCTCGGGCGCCAGCACCCGCGCGACGCCGTCGGCGCGCACCCACCACAGCGCGCGCCAGTCCTCGTCGTAGTGGTCGGCCAGCAGGGCGACCCGCGGCTCGTGGCGGACGTTGGCCAGCCGCCGCAGCGCGGTCGTGCGCTTGGGCTTGGCGTCGACGGCGCTGAGGACCTCGTCGCCGGCGACGGCGAAGACGAGCGGCACGAGGTGCGGCGCGCCGCCGGCGCCGACCGTGGCCAGCCGCGCGACGCGCGCCGCGGCGAACCGGCGGCGCGCCTCCTGCGGGTCCACGGCCTAGGCGGCCGGCGCGCCGACCAGCGGCCCGATGGTCTGCCCGGCCAGCGCGATCGTCTCGACGTCGTGGGCGTCGGGGACCATGAACGTCAGGCCCTCAAGCCCCGCGTCGAGGAACGCCTGCGCCTGCTCGGCCACCTCGTCCGGGCCGCCCGCCGTCACCGACGTGTCGATCCGCTCCTGCGTGAGCCCGAGCCCCTTGAGGAAGTCGAGCTTGGCCATCGCCTGCTCGTGGGTCGGGGCGATCACCAGCACGCCGTTGCGCGTCTTGGTGATCTCCGCCGGGTCGCGGCCGACGTCCTCACAGTGGCGCTCGAGCACGTCGAGGAGGTGGCGGGCGTGCTCGGCGTTGCCGAAGACGTTGCACCCGTCGGCGTAGCGGGCGACCAGCCGCAGCGTCTTGCGCTCGCCGCTGCCGCCGACCAGGATCGGGATGTCCCCGCGCAGCGGCTTGGGGTTGTTGAGGGCGCCGTCGACGCGGTGGTGCGTCCCCGCGACGGTGGCCTCGGCCTCGGTGAACATCGCGCGGGTGATCCGCAGCGCGTCCTCGAGGTGCTCGAAGCGCTCCTTCAGCGGCGGGAACGCGAAGCCGTAGGCCCGGTGCTCGGCCTCGAACCAGGCGGCGCCGAGGCCCAGCCAGGCGCGCCCGCCGGAGATGACGTCCAGCGTCGTCGTGACCTTGGCCAGCAGCGCCGGGTTGCGGTAGGTGACCCCGCCCACCAGCAGCCCGAGCGACACGTTGGGCACCCGCGCGGCGAGGCCGGCGAGGATCGTGTTGCCCTCGAGCATGTTGTTGACCGCCGGGCCGACGGGCGGGATCTGGTGGAGGTGGTCCATCACCGAGATCGAGCTGAAGCCCGACTGCTCGGCGGTCGTCGCGATCTCGACGAGCTTCTCGAAGAGGTCGGCGTCCTCGGTGCCCGGGAACGTGAAGTTCGCCAGGTGGAGGTCCAGGGTGATCGGCACGCGCATGGTGCCGACGCTACCCCCGTTGTCTAGGCCTTGATCCGGACCGGCGTGCCGAGGCGGATCTGGCGCATCAGCCGCCGCATCGTCGCCTCGGTGGCGCGCAGGCAGCCGTGGCTGACCGCGCCGCCGACGCTCGACTCGTCGGGCGTCGCGTGGATCGCGATGCGGTCGCCGCCGCCCCAGCCCTGCGCGATGTGCGGCTGACGGGCGCTCAGCGCGAGGATGCAGCAGCCGTAGGGCCCGCCGGAGGAGACGCGCAGGCGGTCGGTGACCGCGAAGCGCCCGACCGGCGTCGGCGTCTGCGGCGTGCCGATCGCCACCCGGTAGCGGTCGGTGAGCTTGCCGCGGTGGAACACCATCAGCGTCCTGCGCGAGAGGTCGACGACGATCGTCCGCGGCTGGGAGAAGAACGCGCCGGCGCTGGACGGCAGCCAGGCGACGCGGTGGTTGGCGACCTTCGGCGTGCGGACCGCGACCCAGCCGGGGCGGCGACGCACGACGGCGAGGATCTGCGGCGACCGGAACTCCGTCCGGGTCCGCAGCGTGGCGATGACCTTGCCGCCCGGCGCGCGGCGCAGCTGGGCGCGGCGGCGCAGGTGGAAGGCCAGCGGCGGCTCCAGCGCCGCGCGCGCCTTCGGCGCCGCGCCGGGGCGCGGGGCGGGCTGGAGGGAGGGGAGGTCCAGGTCGGCCAGCGGCTCGCCGGCCGTGGCCGAC
>JACRMD010000349.1 GCA_016215085.1 Solirubrobacterales bacterium
AGCAGATCGGCAAGATCGTCGGCGTCTCCCAGATGCAGGTCAGCCGCATCATCCGGGGCGCCATCACGAAGCTCGGCGCCGCGCGCGGCGCGCCGGCCTAGCGGTCCCGCGACGGCGCGCGGCCGGGAAGCCCGGCCGCGCAGCGCTGCCCGTCAGTCCTCGCCCTCGAGGCGCTCGGCGTTCGGGTCGGTCGGCCCGCCCGGGATCGGCTCGCCCTTGAAGTCGTCCGGGTTGTCGACGGGCTCGCCGTCGATCGTCACCGAGCCGTCCTCCTCGTGCTTGACCCCCGAGGGGCCGAGCTTGCGGGTCGGGCCCTCGTCGTAGCCGGCCTCGCCCTCCGGACCGCCGAACGTCTCGTACTTCGCGTCGTCGTCCGGCCAGTCCTCGAGGCGCTTGGGCGGGTCGTCCTCCAGCGCGCGGACCTTCTCCTTGGCTGCGTCCTTGTCGTCTGGCATGCAGGGCGGGCTACCCGAGGTCCGGTGCAACGATGAGCCGGTGGCCCGGGAGGATCGGCGAACATCGTTGTTCGCCGATGCTACGGTCCCCCGATGCGCCCGCCGTCCGAAGGCCTGCAGGGCCGTGCCGTCCTGATCACGGGGGCCGCCCGCGGGATCGGCGCCGCCCTCGCCGAGCGGCTCCACCACCGCGGCGCCCGCGTGGCGCTCGCCGGCGTGGAGCCCGACCTGCTCGCCGCCGTGGCGGCGCGCTGCGGCGACGCGCCCTGGCGCCCGTGCGACGTCGCCGACCGCGCGCAGGTCGAGGCGGCGGTCGACGGGCTCGCGCAGGAGCTGGGCCGGCTCGACGTGGTGGTCGCCAACGCGGGCGTGGCCGCGCAGCTGCCGCTGGTCGGCGGCAACCCGGAGGTGTTCGAGCGCACGATCGCGGTCAACGTGCTCGGCGCGTACTACACGCTGCGCGCCGCGGGCCCGCACATCAGCCACCCGCGCGGCTACGCCCTGGCGATCGCGTCGCTGGCGGCCGCGATCCACCCGCCGCTGCTGGGCGCCTACAGCGCGTCGAAGGCCGCGGTCGAGGCGCTGGGCGACACGCTGCGCGCCGAGCTGCGCCCACTTCGCCGAGCTCGACACCGACATGACGAGCCGCGGCTTCGGCACCGAGGCCGCGCGGCGGCTCATGGCGGCGACGCCGGGACGCGGCACGCGCGTCGCCCCGCTTGCGGTCGGGATCGACGCGCTCGAGCGCGGCATCGCCCGCCGCTCGCGCCGCGTCGTGGCGCCCGCGTGGGTCGGCCCGGTGCTGCCGGTCCGCATGGCGGCCCAGCGTGTCGTCGAGCGCGCGACGCGCCGCGGCCTCGCCGAGGTGCTGCGCGTCGCCCGCGAGGAGGATGCGCCGCTCACGACGGCGCAGGAGGCGCGGCCGTGAGCGCGCGCCCGCGGATCGCGCCGGGCGGCCGCGCCGACGTCGGCCTGCCGGTCTGGGCCTTCGCCCAGCTCGCGGGACGCGTGGGCGGGACCGCGCCGCCGGCGCTCTTCCTCACGCTCGGGCGCCACCGCCGGCTCTTCCGCGGCTGGCTGCGGTTCGCCGGCCGGCTCATGCCCCGCGGCACGCTGCCGCGGCGCGAGACCGAGCTGGTGATCCTGCGCGTCGCGCACCTGCGCGCGTGCGCCTACGAGTTCGAGCACCACGTCCGCCTGGGGCGCCGCGCGGGCGTGACCGAGGCCGACCTGGCGCGCGTGCTCCACGGCCCGGAGGCGCCGGGGTGGTCGCCGCGCGAGCGGGCGCTGCTGGAGGCGGTCGACGAGCTGCACGCCGCCGGGGACCTCGGCGACGAGCGCTGGTCGGCGCTGCTGCCGCACCTGGGCGACCGCGGCCTGATCGAGCTGCTGCTGCTCGTCGGCCACTACGAGATGCTCGCGACGACGATCACCGCGCTGCGCCTGCGGCCCGACCCGCCGCGCCGGCGCAGGCGCTAGGTGCCCGCCGCCGGACGCCTTCCCCGCGGGCGCCACGGGCTGAGCCGCGACGAGGTCGCCGCGGCGCAGCGCCGGCGGCTGCTGCGGGCGACCGCCGCGGCGATGGCCGAGCTGGGCTACGCGCGGACGCCGGTGGCCGAGATCCTGCGGCGGGCCGGCGTCTCGCGCGAGACCTTCTACCAGCAGTTCTCCTCCAAGGAGGACTGCTTCGCGGCGACCTTCGAGGCCGCGGTCGGCGTCCTGCTCGGCCGGATGGCGAGCGCCGCGGCCCGGCGAGGCCCGGGCGACGCGCCGATCGACCGCTTCTCGCGGGCGCTGCGCGCCTACCTCGACGCGCTCGCCGCCGAGCCCGAGCTCGCGCGCGTGTTCCTGATCGAGGTGTACGCGGCGGGGCCGGCCGCGATCGAGCGCCGCGCCGCCGACCAGGCGCGCTTCGCCGATGCCGTGGCCGAGGTGCTCGGCGCGCGGACGGGCGCCCGCCGCTTCGCGTGCGAGGTGCTCGTCGCCGCGATCGCGTCGCTGGTCACCATGCGCATCGCCGCGGGCGACCTCGACGGCCTGCGCGCGCTGCACCGCCCGCTCGTGGGCCACGCGCGGGAGCTGCTCGCCGCCCCCGCCGGGTAGGGTCGGGGGATGAGCGGGAACCTCGCGAACAACCTCGTCGAGACGGCGTCGCGGCACGGCGACCGGCCGGCGCTGAAGCTCGACGACGTCGTCATCGACTACAAGACGTTCGACGACGTGAGCGCCCGCGTCGCGGCCGCGCTCAGGGCGCGGGGCCTGGAGCCCGGCGACCGCGTGGGGATCATGCTCCCCAACGTCCCGCACTTCGCGCTGGCCTACTACGGCGTGCTGCGCGCCGGCGGCGTCGTCGTGCCCATGAACGTCCTGCTCAAGCGCCGCGAGGTCGAGTTCTACCTCGAGGACTCCGGCGCCAAGGAGCTGTTCGTGTGGTCGGACTTCGCCGAGGCGGCGCCCGACTCGGCGATCACGGTGGGCCCGCAGGGGCTGAGCATCGACCTGGGCGACCCCGACCCCGAGGTCGTCGCGCGCGACGGCTCCGACGACGCGGTGATCCTGTACACGTCGGGCACGACCGGCAAGCCCAAGGGCGCGCAGCTCACCCACGACAACCTGCGCTCCAACGTCGAGGCGGTCATGGGCCTGTTCACGTTCTCCGAGGAGGACGTCGTGCTCGGGGCGCTGCCGCTCTTCCACTCCTTCGGGCAGACCTGCTCGCTGAACTCCTGCGTGCGCGCCGGCGGCCTGCTGTCGCTGCTGCCCCGCTTCGAGCCGGGCAAGGCGCTGGAGATCCTGCAGCGCGACGCGGTGACGATCTTCATGGGCGTGCCGACGATGTACGGGGCGCTGCTGCACGACCCCGGCCGCGAGGGCGCGGACCTCTCGAAGCTGCGGCTCTGCGTGTCCGGTGGCGCGTCGCTGCCGGTCGAGCTCATGCGCGCGTTCGAGGACGCCTTCGGCTGCATCATCCTCGAGGGCTACGGCCTCAGCGAGACCTCGCCGGTGGCGTCGTTCAACCACCCCGACCGCGAGCGCAAGCCGGGCTCGATCGGCACGCCGATCCGGGGCGTCGAGATGAAGGTCGTCGACGACGAGGAGCAGGACCTGCCGGCGGGCGAGGTCGGCGAGATCGTCATCCGGGGCCACAACGTCATGAAGGGCTACTGGCAGCAGCCCGAGGCGACCGAGTCCTGCATGAAGGGCGGCTGGTTCCACACCGGCGACATGGCCAAGGTCGACGAGGACGGCTACTTCTTCATCGTCGACCGCAAGAAGGACCTCATCATCCGCGGCGGCTACAACGTCTACCCGCGCGAGATCGAGGAGGTGCTCTACGAGCACCCGGCCGTGCGCGAGGCGGCGGTCATCGGCGTGCCCCACGAGGAGTGGGGCGAGGAGGTCGGCGCGGCCGTGGCGCTCAAGGAGGGCGAGTCTGCCGACCCGGAGGAGCTCAAGGCCTTCGTCAAGGACCAGGTCGCGGCCTACAAGTACCCGCGCCAGGTCTGGATCGTCGACGACCTGCCCAAGGGCCCGACGGGCAAGATCCTCAAGCGCGAGATCGAGGCCCCCGGGTCCTAGCGGACGCGGCTCAGCGCCCGCGACAGCACCGCCTGCGGCAGCACCGGTGGCCGCTCGGGCGTCGTGACCGGGCCGGGCAGGCACGCGGTGCGCCCGCGCGCCTCCAGGCGCCGGACGAAGTCGTAGCCGTCGCCGCCCTCGCGCGCGCGGAAGCCGCCGAGGGCGTCGAACGCGTCGCGCCGGCACCACAGGGCCGACGTGCCGTCGTAGACGCCGATGCGCCGCTGCGCGGCGTGCAGCAGGCCCAGCGCGCGGGTCACGGGGTCGGTGCCGGCGAAGCGCACCGTGAAGTCGCCGCCGACCACGCCGGTGCGCGCGGCCGCCGCCCGCAGCGACCCGGCGGCCCGCAGCGGCAGCCGGCTGCCGGGGCGCAGGAAGACCAGGACGTCGCCCGAGGCCGCGGCGGCGCCGGCGTTCAGCAGCGCGGGGCGGACGCCGCGCGCCTCGACGACGACCGCGCGCGCGGGGTGCGCGCGGGCCAGCGCGGTGGTCCCGTCCGTGGAGCCGCCGTCGGCCACCACCACCTCGTCGAGCCCGTCGAGGTCGCACAGGTGGTCGAGCACGGCGTCGACCTCGCGCTCCTCGTCCAGCGCCGGGACGATGACCGAGATCCGCATGGCCGGGCGACCTTACCCCGGTGTCCGGACTCACCGAAATCCCACCATCGGGCTTGACATGCCCTGGTACGGTGCCCCGCGACCGGCCGGGGGAGTGGGAGACACGAGATCCGGCAGCACGAGCACCAATGGAGGATGGCTGCACCATGGCCACCGGAACCGTCAAGTGGTTCAGCGACGAGAAGGGCTTCGGGTTCATCACCCCGGACGAGGGCAGCAAGGACCTCTTCGTCCACCACAGCAGCATCGTCGCCGACGGCTACCGATCGCTGCCGGAGGGCGCGCGGGTGAACTACGAGGAGGAGCAGGGCGGGAAGGGCCCCAAGGCCGTCAACGTCACGCGCCTCTGACTCCCGCGGCCGCAAGGTCCGCGAAGCGCTACGAAGGCCCGCCCGCGGCGGGCCTTCCGCGTGTCGTGCGCCTCGCCTAGGTCAGCAGGATGATGAGGATGATGATCAGGAGGAGCGTGCCAAGACCGATGTACATGGTCAACGGCGTACCCCTCCGGACCGGGCGTCACGCCGCGATCCACTCCGGAATCTAGTGCGGCGCCACGTGGCCGTCGGCGGGCTCGAACGCCCGGCCCTCGGCCTGCCACTGCTCGATGCCGCCGGACATGCTGTAGGCGTCGTAGCCCGCGCGGCGGAACGCCTGCGCGGCCATCAGCGAGCGGACGCCGGCGCGGCAGTGGAAGACGACCGGCGCGTCCTTGTCGATGGTGGCGGCCTGCGAGCTGAGGCGCTCGAGCTCCAGGTGGCGGGCGCCGGGGATGCGCCCGGCCTCCCACTCGTAGGGCTCGCGCACGTCGATCAGCTGCGCGCCGTCCTGGACGCGGCGCTCGGCCTCCTCGGGGGTGATCTCGATCTCGGGGTCGCTCAAGGGGTGCTCCGTCATCGGGTCCTCTGCTCCACAGCCTAGGGCCGCAGGCCGCGCGCCTTCGGGCCGGCGTGCACGTCCTGCGCCACGAGCTCGTGCGCCCGGCCGGCCCACTCGCACAGGATGGGGCGCGTCGCGCGCGGGTCGATGATCTCCTCGACGCTGAAGCGCTCGGCGGTGCGGAACGGGTCGCGCAGCGGCTGCAGCGCCCGCTCGAGCTCGGCGCGCGCGGCCTCGGGGTCGTCGGCCGCCTCGAGGTGGCGCTTGAAGGCCGCCTCGATCCCGCCGGCCAGCGGCAGCGAGCCCCAGTCCCCCGACGGCCAGGCGAAGCGCAGGTTCAGCCGCGAGCCGTCGCCGTGCCCGGCGCCCGCGACGCCGAAGACCTTGCGCACGAGGATCGAGGCCCACGGCGTCGTCGCCTGGTACACGGCGCTGAGCGCGCGCCCGCCGCGGCGGATCGTGCCGGCCTTCTCGGCCTCGGTGCCGATGAGGTAGCCCGGGACGTCGACGAAGTTGACGACCGGCAGGCGGAACTGGTCGCAGAGGTCGATGAAGCGCACCTGCTTCTCGGCCGCGTCGGCCGTGACGCCGCCGCCGTAGTGCTTGGGGTCGCTGGCCAGCACGCCGACCGGGCGGCCGTCGAGGCGCGCCAGCGCGGTGATGACCGAGCCGCCGAAGCGCCGGCCCACCTCGAAGACCGAGCCGGCGTCGAGCACGAGCTCGAGGACCCGGCGCATGTCGTAGGTGGCGCGCGCCTCGCGCGGCACGATCGACAGCAGCTCCTCCTCGCGGCGGTCCGCGCGGTCGGCGGTGGCCGTGATCGGCGGCAGCTCCCAGGCCGAGGTCGGCAGGTAGGAGAGGAAGCGCTTGAGCTGGGCCAGCGCGTCCTCCTCGTCGGCGGCCTCGTTGTCCACCGCGCCGGCCCTGGTCTGCAGCCGCGCGCCGCCCAGCGCCTCCTTGTCGGGCGACTCGCCCATCGCGGCGGCGACCAGCGGCGGCCCGGCGACGAACAGCTGGCCGCTGCCCCGCACGATGACGCTGAAGTGGGACATGACCACGCGGGCGGCGCCCAGGCCCGCGCACGGCCCGAGCGCGGCCGCGACGACCGGCACGCGGCTGAGGTTCGCGGCGACCAGGTCGAAGCCCGGCAGCGGCGGCACGTACGAGAACCCCATGTCGAGCAGCGACTTGACCGAGCCGCCGCCGCCCGTGCCGTCGACGAGGCGCACGAGCGGCAGCCGCAGGTCGTGGGCGGCGCGCTCGGCCCACACGAACTTCTCCCAGACCGCGGCGTCGGCGGCCCCGCCGCGGACGGTGAAGTCGTCGGCCTGCACGACCGCGCGGCGCCCGTCGAGCCGGCCGCGGCCGACGACGACGTTGGCGGGCAGGAAGTCGGTGAGCTCGTTCTGCTCGTCGTACGTGCCCCGGCCGGCCAGCGCGCCGGTCTCGTGCCACGTGCCGGGGTCGACGAGCCGCTGCACCCGCTCGCGCACGGTCAGCCGGCCGCTGGCGTGCTGGCGCGCGACGCGCTCCTCGCCGCCCATCCGGTGCGCCAACTCCTCGCGGCGGCGCAGCTCCTCGAGCTCGGGCTCCCACGTCATGAGGTGCAGGACCCTAGTTGCCCGTGCGAGGATCCGCCCGTGTGGTCGAACTGGTCCGGGGAGCAGACGTGCGCGCCCGCGCTGGAGGTCCGCGCGCGCAACGTGCTCGAGGTGCAGGAGGCGGTGGCGCGCGCCCGCGACGGCGGCTTCGGCCTGCGGGTCGCCGGGGCGGGGCACTCCTTCACGCCCGCCGTCCTGACCGAGGGCGTCCTCGTCCACCTCGACGGGCTCACCGGCGTCCTCGACGCCGACCCGTCGTCAGGGCTGGTGAGGTTCGCCGCGGGCACCACGATCCGCGAGGCCAGCGAGGCCCTCGACCGGCTCGGCCTCGCCTTCGAGAACCTCGGCGACGTCAACGTCCAGACGCTCGCCGGGGCGACGGCGACGGCGACCCACGGCACCGGCGGCGCGCTGGCGAACATCAGCGCGCAGCTCGAGGAGGTCGAGGTCGTCGGCGCCGACGGCATGCTGCGCCGCTGCGGCGCCACCGAGGACGCGGACGCGTGGCGGGCCGCCCGGGTGTCGGTCGGCGCGCTGGGGGTCGTCACGGCGGTGACCGTCCGCGCCGTGCCGGCGTTCACGCTGCGCCGCGTCGACGCGCCCGAGCCGCTGGACGACGTGCTCGACGCGCTGGACGAGCGGGTGGCGGGCGCACCGCACTTCGAGCTGTTCACGTTCCCCTACACCAAGGTCGCGCTGACGCGGACCTCGCATCGCGAGGACGGCCCGCCGCGGCCGCCCGGCCGCCTCGGCCGCTGGGTCGAGGACGTCGCGGTCAACAACCACGTCCTGGGCCTCGTCTCGGGTCTGGGGCGCCGCGTGCCGCCGCTGATCCCCGCGCTCAACCGGGCGGTAACCCGGGCGGCGGGCGGCGCCGTGCGCGTCGACCGCAGCGACCGCTGCTTCGCCAGCCCGCGCCTGGTCCGCTTCACCGAGATGGAGTAC
>JACRMD010000350.1 GCA_016215085.1 Solirubrobacterales bacterium
CCGCCGGCCTCGTTGGCCGCCGCGACCAGGCGCCCCGCCGCGTCCTGCAGGGACCGCGCGGCGGTGATGATCCGCGTGACCTCGGCGTCGCTGACCATGCCGGTCAGGCCGTCGGAGCAGATGAGGTAGACGTCGCCGTCGCGCGCGGGCCAGCTGTAGTGGTCGACCTGCACGCGGTCCTCGGGGCCCAGCGCGCGGGTGATGATCGAGCGCTGGGGGTGCTCCTCGGCCTCCTCAGCGCTGAGATGGCCGCGCCGCACGAGCTCGCCGACCAGCGAGTGGTCGTCGGTGCGCTGCTCGAGGCGGCCGCCGCGCAGGCAGTACAAGCGGCTGTCGCCGACGTGCGCGACCGCGAGGTCGTCCTCGCCGACGTAGGCCGCCGTGAGCGTCGTGCCCATGCCGGCGCGCTGCTCGTCGGACTGGGCGAGCTGGTGGATGCGCGCGTTGGCCTCGGCGACCAGCGCGGCCAGGCGCTCCTCGACCGAGCCGGGGCCGTCGGGCAGCCCGTGCGCGAACACCTCGACGGCCGTCTTGGACGCGACCTCGCCGGCCTGCGCGCCGCCCATGCCGTCGGCGACGGCGTAGAGCGGCCGGCGGACGTAGTAGCTGTCCTCGTTGCCCGACCGCTGGCGGCCCGTGTCGGTCTTGTAGGCGTCTTCGGCTACGCGCAGCATCCGCTACCGGTCCAGGTACGTGAACTCGCTGTCGCCGATCCGCACGCGGTCGCCGGGGTGCAGGGGCTGCGGCCCGTTGAGCAGCTCCTCGTTGAGGTACGTGCCGTTCGTCGACCCGAGGTCCTCCAGCACGATGATGCCGCCCTGGCGCACGAGGCGGGCGTGCCGCGACGAGGCGAACGGGTCCTCCAGGCGGATCTCGGCCTGGTCGCCGCGGCCCATGATCGCGCCCTCGCCGATCTCGTACTCCATGCCGGCGACGTGGCCGGGCGCGCGCTCGACCACGAGCCGCGGGTCCAGGCCGTCGGTCGAGCCGACGCCGCTGGCGGTGTGCAGGCCGGTGGCGTCGGGCGCGGGCGCCGGCGCGACGACGCCGCGCGCGGCGGTGGTCCGCCACAGGTCCTTGAGCGCGCTGCGCGAGACCCACAGCAGGAAGAGGTAGAGCACCGCGAGGAACCCGAACTTCAGGCCGACGGAGACAGGCTCGAGCACTACTCGACCTCGAAGCTGACGTGGACGGTGCCGAGCTCGATCCGGTCGCCGGACTCGAGCGGGTGCGGGCCCTCGACGGGGCGGCCGTTGACGCGGACGCCGTTGGTCGAGCGCAGGTCCTGGATCAGCCACCCCTGGCCGCCGCTGGGGCGGATCTCGGCGTGGCGGCGCGACACGTTGGAGTCGTTGAGCACGATGTCGCAGTCGCGGCTGCGGCCGAGCACCGCGCCGCCGGGCGCGACGACCAGCCGGCGGCCGTCGGCGACCACGACCGCGCGGCGGCGCGGCGCCTCGCGCACCTCGCTGAGCGCCTCCTGGTGGCGATCGCTGGCGCTGTAGACCATCGTGTGGCCCATGTCGGCGGGCCGCGCGTGGTCGCGGTCCTCCTCGGGGCGCACGAGCCGGGCCTGGATGCCGAACTCGCCCAGGCTGAGACGGTCGTCGGTGCTGAAGGTGATGTGGGGGCGGCTGACGAGCGCGAGCTTCTCGCGGCGGGCGTGCTCGAGCAGGTACGCGGACAGCTCGTCGATCACCGCCTCCTCGACGCCCTCGTAGCGCTCGCGGTCCTGCGGCGAGAGCCAGACGACGTACTCGTTGGGCACGTAGGTGCGCGACACGGAGACCGTGCGGTGCTCGTCCATCTCCTTGGCGAGCTTGCGCGCCAGCTCCACGGGCCGGACCTCCGAGCGGAACACGCGCCCGAAGGTGCCTTCGACGAGGCCGGCGATCTTCTCTTCCAGGCTGCGGAGCACGCTCATGAGACCTTCCCCGTGGCAGGCGTCGCCAACACCAGCGGGGCGGCGCGTCCATGCTACGGAAGCTCAACGCGCATCGGCCGCACCCCGTGACGCCGCCGCGGCCACCGCCAGCGCGCCGCACAGCACCGCGCCGGCCACCATGCCGCGCGGCGGGGCGCCGGTCACCGCCTGCGCGCCGGCCGCCAGCGCCGCGCTCCACGCCGTCGCGCCGACCACGTCGACGGCCAGGACGCGCCCGCGCACGAGGTAGGGCAGCAGCAGCGCGCCGGCCGCCCAGACGCCCGCGAGCGCGAGGCCCGGCGCCTGCGCGACGGCGGCGACCGCGTCCCATCCCCGGTCGTCCGTGCCGCCGTAGAGCAGGCGCTCGCCCAGCAGCGGCTCGGCCAGCAGCGCCCACCAGGCGCCGAGCGCGCCGAGCGCCGCGCGGTGCAGCGGGCGGCGCAGCTGGCCGGCGACGGCGGGGAACGCGAGCGCCAGGCCGCCGAGGCCGTAGACGGGCGCCAGCGCCGGCGCCGACCAGGACGGCGGCGAGGCCTCGCGCAGCAGCAGCGGGACGGGCGCGACGGCGGCGAGCACGAGCGGGCCCCAGCCCGCGTCCTGGAGCCAGAGCAGCACGACGACCGCGGCCGCGGCGGCGACCCAGCCCGCGCGCGGCAGCAGCGCGACGAGCGCGAGGGCGCCCGCCGCGAACCACCACCACGGCGTCCCGGCGGGCGCGCCGAGGGCGAAGGCGGCGGCGACCAGCGCCGCGGCGAGGACGGCGGCGGCCGCG
>JACRMD010000351.1 GCA_016215085.1 Solirubrobacterales bacterium
GGTGCGCCCGCCGAGGTCGCGACGCCGAGCGGCGGCGAGCACACGGCGCCGGCCACCGCGGCCCCCGCGGGCAGCAACGGCGCGCCCGGCGAGGAGCACCGCGAGGGCGAGGCGCCGCCGGCCGTCACGAGCGGCGACCCGCTGGCCCAGCGCGAGCGCCAGGACTCGTGAACGAGGCGCCGACGACGCCGCAGGGACCCGCTCCCGCGCCGTTGCGCTGCCCGCGCTGCGGCGCGCCCGTCGGCCCCGAGCAGGACTGGTGCCTGGAGTGCGGCGCTCCCGCGCGCACGCGGCTCGCGCCCACCCCGAACTGGCGGCTGCCGGTCTCGCTGCTGGCCACGATCGCGCTGGTGGCCGGCGTCGCCCTCGCGGTCGCGTTCGTCGAGATCACCAAGGACGACGCGCCGGTCGCCACGGCGACCACCGCGGCCCCGGCGCCCGCGCAACCGGCCGAGACCGCGGCGACGACCGCCGTGCCCGCCCCGCCCGCGCTGACCGACACCAACCCGGCCGCGGCCACCACCGGCGCGACGCCCACGACCTCGACGCCGTCGACGGCCACGAACCCGGTCGCCACCACGGGCGTGCCGCCCGTCACCGGGCCGTAGTCCGAGGGCCTGCGGGCTGGTGGGTGCGCGCCGGGGGCCGCACTCGCGGGGCCGGAGGGGCGCGGTGCGCGCCGGGCCCCTACACCAGCGGCGCGAGCGGGGAGCCCGCGAGCCGCTCGAGCGCCGCCGTCGCGAGCGGGTGCGCCGGCACGTCGGGGACCGCGGGCGCCTCGGGGCGCGCGACCGCGTCGAGCGTGACCGCGAAGCCCCGGGCGAGCGCGCCGAGGTCGTAGCCGCCCTCGAGCACCACGCCGAGCGGCACCCCGAGCGCATCGGCGAGCGCCCGCATGGTCGCCGCCATCCCCGCGAAGCCGTCGTCGGTCACGCGGCACGAGGCGAGCGGGTCGTCAGCGTGCGCGTCGTACCCCGCCGAGATCAGCACGAGCCCGGGCGCGTAGGCGCGCGCGAGCGGCACGACGACGTGCTGCACCAGCGAGAGGTAGCCGTCGTCCCCGGTGCCGCCGGGCACCGGCAGGTTGACCGTGTAGCCGAGCCCCGCGCCGGTCCCGGTCTCCCCCGCCGCGCCCGTGCCCGGGTACAGCGGCCACTGGTGGATCGAGACGAACAGCACCTCGTCCGTGGCGTAGAAGACGTCCTGCGTCCCGTTGCCGTGGTGGACGTCCCAGTCGAGCACGAGCACCCGCGAGACGCCGTGCTCGTCGCGCGCGCGGCGCGCCGCCACGGCGACGTTGTTGAACAGGCAGAACCCCATCGCCCGCGCGACCTCGGCGTGGTGGCCCGGCGGCCGGTGCGCCGTCGCGCCGATGCGCGCGCCGTCGCCGCCCAGCAGCCGGTCGACCATCGCCGCCGCACCGCCGGCGGCGTGCAGCGCCGCCTCCCACGAGCCCTCGCTCACGACGGTGTCGACGTCGATCATCCCGCCGCCCGCCGCGCACAGCTCGTGGATGCCGT
The DNA here is from genome assembly GCA_016215085.1 of Solirubrobacterales bacterium. GTDB lineage: Bacteria > Actinomycetota > Thermoleophilia > Solirubrobacterales > Solirubrobacteraceae > Baekduia. The sequence goes on from JACRMD010000351.1 coordinate 1,521, forward strand.
TGACGTGGCGCTCGGGATGGACGGCCTGCAGCAGCTCGCGCGACGCGGCCGGCGACTCCTCCGGGGCGAAGCCGGCCCACCCGCGCGCGCCGAGCTCGCGCTCGATCGCGACGATCCGGGCGGGCTGCTCGGGATGCGGGCCCGTGTCGTGGTCCAGCGACGACGGATGGCGGAAGAGGACGGGCGCCGGCATGTCGCCGGTACGGTACCCGCGTGGCAGGCACCGATCGGATCGTCGACGCCGAGGTCTGCGTCGTCGGGGCCGGCGCCGCGGGCCTGTACGCCGCGCTGACGGCGGCTCGCGCGGGCGGGCGGGTGGCGCTGGTCTCGGCGACGCCGCTGGCGCAGACCGCCAGCGACGCCGCTGGCGCAGACCGCCAGCTACTGGGCCCAGGGCGGGCTCGCCGCCGCGCTCGCCGTCGGCGACTCGCCCGACCGCCACCGCGAGGACACCGAGAAGGCCGGCCGGGGCGCCGTGCGCCCCAGCGCCGCCAACCTCCTCTGCCGCGAGGCCCCGCACATCGTCCGCGAGCTCGAGCAGCTCGGCGTCCGCTTCGACGCCGACCGCCACGGCAACCTCGCGCTCGGCCTCGAGGGCGGCCACTCGATGCGGCGCGTCGTCCACGCGGGCGGCAGCGCGACGGGCCGCCGCGTCGTCCGCCAGCTGAGCGCCGTCGTCGTCGAGGAGCGCGGCGTCGAGGTGCTCGAGCAGGCCCGCGCGGCGAACGCCTGGATGTCGGACGGCACGTGCGTCGGCGTCGTGCTGGAGGACGGCCGCGCGATCCGCGCCCGCGCGACGATCATCGCCACGGGCGGCGCCTCCGCGCTGTGGAGCCGCACGACCAACCCGCCCGGCAGCCTCGGCATCGGCCTGCTGATCGCCCGTGCGGCCGGCGCCTCGCTGGCCGACCTCGAGCTCGTCCAGTTCCACCCCACGGCGGTCACCGGCGTCAAGGGGCGCGAGGGCTTCCTGGTCACCGAGGCGATCCGCGGCGAGGGCGCCACGCTCCTCGACGGCCGCCACGAGCGCTTCGTGGACGAGCTGCTGCCCCGCGACGAGGTCTCGCGCGCGATCCAGGACGTGATGGACCGCGACGGCGTCCCGAACGTGTGGCTGGACATGCGCCACATCGACCCGGCGCTGTTCCCCAACGTCGTCGCCGCCCTGCGCAACCACGGCCTCGATCCCGCGACCGAGCTCGTCCCCGTGGCGCCGGCGGCGCACTACTGCATGGGCGGCATCGTCACCGACCTCGACGGCGCCTCGACCGTCCCGGGCCTGTACGCGGTCGGCGAGTCGGCCTGCACCGGCCTGCACGGCGCCAACCGGCTGGCCTCCAACTCGCTGACCGAGTGCATGGTCTTCGGCAAGCGGGCCGCGCTGGCCGGCGTCGACGAGCCCGAGCGCCCGGCGGACGAGCCGCCCGCGCCGAGCCCGATCGAGCCGCCCTCACACGAGACGCGCATGGCGCTCTGGCGGCACGCCGGCCTCAGCCGCGACGCCGCCGGGCTCGCCCGCCTGCTGGACGAGCCCCACGAACTGGCGCGCCTCGTGGGCGCCTGTGCTCTGCTTCGGGAGGAATCGCGCGGCGGCCACTTCCGCACCGACTTCCCCGCCACGAACGCCGCGCTGGACGGGCTCCACGCGGTCGTGCGCGAGGGCGGCCGGCCCGCGTTCGAGCGCTGGCGCTAGGCCCCCTGAAAGCTGCTTAACGCGAAGTCAACAATCCGGTCGTTCCGGCTTCACACGAGCGGGGCACGATGCCATCGCTCGGGGGAGCCAACCAGAGGGGTTGCGAGGGGACGACCATGTACCAGTTCAGTCGGGGGATCTACCGCGAGCTCGCCACGGACGTCGACACCAGCAGGTGCCCGAACGCGCACCTGCTCGTGCTTCGAGCGTGCGAGCAGTCCATCGAGCGCCTGGTCAACGACCGGCACTACTTCGCGCGCCCCGCGCGCACGTTGTTCAACGACATCCGCCTGTACTTCCCGATGGGGGCGCAGGCGCGGGTCTGGGCGATCGTGCAGAAGTACGTCGCCGCCACGGAGCAGTGGCTGGACCAGCTGCCGCAGAACGGCGTCGACGTCAACGGCCAGCCGCTGCAGTGCCGCGCGACCACGCGCCGCGGCACGCCGTGCCAGCGGATGCCGCTGCCGCACAACGGCTACTGCCCGTCGCACCAGCACCTCGCCGAGACCGAGGAGCTCGAGGCGCCGGCCATCGCGGCCTAGGACTTCTCGCCGCGGGCAGGGCCGCGGCGGCTGGGGAGCCCTTCGGGCGGGGGCGATGTAGCGTCCCCGCCCGATGCTCCTGGGGGTCGACGTCGGCGGCACGTTCACCGACGCCGTGCTCGTCGCCGGCACGCGCGTCGTCACCGCCAAGGCGCCGAGCACCCCCCGCGACCAGTCCGAGGGCGTCCTCGCCGCGGTGCGGCTCGCGCTGGACCGCGCCGGGGCCGACCCGTCCGCGGTCCGCTCCCTCAGCCACGGCATGACCGTGGCGACCAACGCGCTGCTGGAGGGCACCGGCGCGCGCACCGTCGGGTGCGCGACCGAGGGCTTCACCGACGTCGTCGAGCTCGCGCGCCAGCACCGGCACGAGCTCTACCGCCTGTGCGCCGCGCGGCCCGCCCCGCTCGTCCCGCGCGAGCGCCGCGTCCCCGTGCCGGAGCGGATGGTCCCCGGCGGCGTCGAGCGCGCGCTCGAGGACCCCGAGGCGGTGGCGGACGCGGTCGCCGCGCACGAGCCCGAGGCCGTCGCCGTCTGCCTGCTGCACGCCTACGCGCATCCCGAGCACGAGCAGGCGCTCGGCGCGGCGCTGCGCGCACGGCTGGGCGACGGCGTCCACGTCTCGCTCTCCCACGAGGTCACCGCGACCTTCCGCGAGTACGAGCGCGCCGCCACGACCGAGGTCGACGCCGCCCTCTCCCCCCTGCTCGAGCGCTACCTGCGCCGCCTGGCCGCCGGCGCCCGCGAGGCGGGGCTGCCGGAGCCGGACATCATGCAGTCCAGCGGCGGGCTCACCACGCTCGACGAGGCCGCCGCCCACGCCGCGCTCACCGTGCTCAGCGGCCCGGCCGGCGGCGCCGCCGCCGCCGCGCTGCTCAGCGACCACCTCGGCGAGCCCGACCTGCTGTGCTTCGACATGGGCGGCACGTCATGCGACGTCTGCGTCGTGCAGGGCGGGCGCGTCCGCGAGGCGGCGGGCCGCGAGGTGGCCGGCCGGCCGCTGGCCCTGCCCATGGTCGACATCCACACCGTCGGCGCCGGCGGCGGCTCGATCGGGTGGCGCGACCCGGGCGGCGCGCTGCGCGCCGGGCCCCGCAGCGCGGGCGCCGAGCCCGGCCCCGCCTGCTACGGCCGGGGCGGCACCGAGCCCACGGTCACCGACGCCAACCTCGTGC
>JACRMD010000343.1:0-2802 GCA_016215085.1 Solirubrobacterales bacterium
CGTCTCCTCGACGGAGGTCGCGCAGCGCATCTTCGGCGGCATCCAGGAGCTCGCCGGCTTCGAGCGGCCGGCGTGGGCGGCGTGATCGCGCTCGCCGACACCGCCGCCCCCGTGCCGCCGGCCGAGGTGCGCGTCGAGCGGCTCGGGCGCAGCGTCCAGGGGCGGCCGATCGGGCTCACCCGGATCGGGCCGCAGGACGCGCCGCGCAAGGTGCTCGTCGTCGGGTGCATCCACGGCGACGAGTGCGCGGGGCGGGCGATCGCGCAGCGGCTGACGCAGGCCGCGCCGCCCGAGGGCGTGCAGCTGCTGGTCGTGCGCAACCTCAACCCGGACGGGTTCCAGCGGCGTACGCGGGGCAACGCGCACGGCGTCGACCTCAACCGCAACTCGTCGCAGGGGCGGCGGTATCTCGGGCCGCCGGGGTCGCTGTTCTACGCGGGGACGAAGGCCTGGTCGGAGCCCGAGAGCCGGGCGGTCCGCGCGCTGGTCCTGCGCGAGCGGCCGGCGCTGACCGTCTGGTACCACCAGCCGCTGCGGCTGGTCGACGTGCCCGAGGGCGGCGCGGCCACGCCGGCGCGGCGCTACGCGAAGCTCGTCGGGCTGCCGCTGTCGCCGCTGACCCCGCGGCCCGGGAGCCTGTCGCGCTGGCAGAACGCGCGTGTGCGGGCGGGCTCGTCGTTCGTCGTCGAGCTGCCGCCCGGCCCGTTGCGCGCCGCGGCGGCCGCGCGGCACGCCGAGGCGGTCCTGCAGGTGGCCGCCGGCGGGTAGCGCGCCCGCGACGGCTTCTACGATGGGCGGTGCCCCCGTAGCTCAGTCGGTCAGAGCGGCGGCCTTTTAAGCCGCGCGGCGTGGGTTCGAGTCCCACCGGGGGCACTCGGCCGCGGCGCCGGAGCGCCGCGGCCGTGATCGGCGCCTAGCTGCCGCCCTCCCACGCCGTCGTCTCGAGGCCGAAGCCGAACGGGTAGAGCGGGTCGTAGTCCGCGTCGCCGACGTTGATCGGCTCCTGGTCCAGCGACCGCGGCCAGGTCATCGGCAGCTTGCCGGTGAAGCCGCGGCTGCCGAAGAGCACGTCGGCGACGCCCTCGCCCTCGCTGCCCGGCAGCCACCCGGCGACCAGGCCCTCCATCTTGCGCAGCTGGTCGTTGTCGATGACCAGCGGCCGCCCGGAGATGACGACGACCACGCACCGGACCGTCGCGGTGCAGACCTTGTCGATGGCCTTGCGGTCGTCGCGCGAGAGCTGCATGTTCTTGACCGGCCGCGGAACGCCCATGTCCGCGGGGTCGTAGGCCCACCGCGGGCCGCCGACGTCGCCGAAGCCCTCCGCGTAGGGCGTCTCGCCCACGACCACGATGCCGGTCTCGTGGCGGTTGATGGGCAGCCACGCCTTCTCGCTGTAGCGCACCGTCCCGGTCGTCGCCGCCTTGATGCCGTCCAGGATCGTCTGGCCGGGGATCACGTTCTTGGACCCGCCCTGCCAGGTCAGCGTCCAGCCGCCCGCCTGGTTGCCGATGTTGTCCGCGTTGCTGCCCGCGACGTACACGCGCGCGGTCGGCTTGATCGGCAGCACCTGCTTCTTGTTCTTGAGCAGGACCTGCGACTCGGCCACCGCCTGGCGCGCGACCGCGCGGTGCTCGGCCGAGCCGATCTCGTCGATGTGCGTGCGGTCGGTCTTCGGGTGCTCGAAGAGCCCGAGCTCGAACTTGGCGGTGAGGATGCGCCGCACGGCGTCGTCGATCCGCGCGCTCGTCACCCGGCCGCCGTTGACCTCGCCGATCAGGGTGGTGATGAAGTCCTGGAAGTGCCCGGGGTCGGGCTCCATGAACATGTCCACGCCGGCGTTGACGCTCGTCCGGATCTGCGTCGCGAGGTCCCCGGGGATCTGGTGGATCGCCTCCCAGTCGCTGATGACGAAGCCGTCGAAGCCCATCTCGCCCTTGAGGACGTCGGTGATGAGCTCCTTGTGGGCGTGCATCTTCAGCGGGCCGGCGTCGTCGTCGGTCCAGTCGACGCTGGAGAACGACGGCATGACGCTGCCGACGTGGTGGTCCTGCACCGCCGGGACGTACTGCCGCAGCGAGGTGTCGAAGAACTGCTCATGGCTGGCGACCGCGATGCCCTGGTCGATCTTGTAGTCGCCTGCCGCCGTGCCGTACTCGGTGTCGCCGTCACCCGCGTAGTGCTTGGCGGTGGCCAGCACGCGGTCGGGGTCGGACAGGTGGCCGGGCGGGCCCTGGAAGCCGTCGATCGACGTCTCCATGTCGATCACGAGGTCCGGGCTCTCGCTGTAGCTCTCGTACGTCCGGCCCCAGCGGTCGTCGCGGGCGGCGCAGAGGCACGGCGCGAACGTCCACTGCGGACCGCTCGCGCGCGTCTCCATCGCGGTGATGTGCGCGGCCTCGCGGACGAGGTCCGGGTCGCGCGTCGCGCCCATGCCGATGTTGTGCGGGAAGACGGTCGCGCCGAGCAGGTTGCCGTGGCCGTGCACGGAGTCGACGCCGTAGAGGATCGGGATGTGCAGCCGCGTCGCCAGCGCGGCGTCCTGCATCCGGTCGACCATGTCCGCCCATCCCGCGGCCGTGTTGGTCGCCGGCGTCGAGCCGCCGCCGGAGAGGATGCTGCCGAGCTTCCAGTCGGTGATGAGGTGCTCGTTGCCGTCGACCCGCTGGCGCTCGGTCTGGGTCATCTGGCCCACCTTCTCCTCGAGCGTCATCCGCCCCAGGAGGTCGTCCACGCGTTGTGCGACGGGGAGGCTCGGGTCCTCGTAGGGCAGGACCCCGTCCTGGCCGCCCGCGCTCGCCG
>JACRMD010000343.1:2904-5008 GCA_016215085.1 Solirubrobacterales bacterium
CCCGCCGCGGCGTCCACCACCGCCATGGGCGTCGCCACCACGACCCGCCCATGCCTGACCATCACGCCTCCCGAGGACGATGGATTGGACCGCGCCGTCGATACCCACGTCGCCGCGCCGCAGAAACCAGGCCGTGACCGCGCGGGAACGACCGGAGAACGGGCGAACGGGGCGCCTCGCCGGCGCCCCGTCACCCTCGGGGGAGGAACTGCACTGTGTGGTTGTTGGTGCGGATGGTGGTGAGGAGAACGGGCCAGGCGGTCCAGACCGGGCCCAGTTCGGTGTCCGCAGCAGGCAGTCTGCGCCACCAACCCATGGCTGGGGTGAAGACCGCATAACGATTCGCTTAAGCCTGCGGCGGGCGGAAGGCGAGGTCGTCCAGCGGCGCCCCGCCGCCCAGCAGCTCGGCCGCGGCGCGCTGCAGCGCCGCCATCGCCACGCCCATCCCGCCCGGCCCGATCGAGACGCGCGCCACCCCGAGCTCCTCGAGCTCGCGCACCGACGGCGAGCCGGGTCCGGCGAGGACGCTGACCGGCCCGCCCATGCCGTCGACCAGCGCGCGGATCGTCTCCGCGTCGCGCACGCCGGGGACGAAGACGCAGTCCGCGCCCGCCTCGAGGTAGGCGCAGCCGCGGCGCACGGCCTCCTCGACGGTCTTGCCCCCGCGCAGGAACTCGTCGGTCCGGGCGTTGATGACGAAGCCCGCGTCGGCGGCCCGGACCGCGGCGATCCGCTCCACGCTGTCCTCGAAGGCCCGGAGGCCGCCCTCGGCCAGGCCGTCCTCGACGTTGCCCCCGGCGGCGCCGGCCGCGACCGCGAGCCGCGTCGTCTCGCCCGGGTCGTCGTAGCCGCGCTCGAGGTCGGCGGTGACGGGCAGGTCGACCGCGGCGGCGACGACGCGGACCGCCTCGAGCGCCAGCGCGCGCGGGATCGCCTCGCCGTCGGGGTAGCCGTGGGCGGCCGCGACCGACCACGAAGCGGTGGCGATCGCCCGGCAGCCGGGGGCCGCCGCGACGGTGCGGGCGCTCGCCGCGTCCCAGGCGTTGACCAGGACGAGGATGGCGGGGTCGAGGTGGAGCTGGCGGAGGTCGTCGGCGCGGGACATGTGCCGACGCTACCGCCGCGAGCCCGCCGCCTTGCCCGTGAGCTTGTCCATGAGCAGGTCGATCGAGCGCTCGAGCTGCTCGATCGTCGCGTCCTCGACCCGCGTGACGCCGACCTGCCGGTTCAGCCACGCGTTGATCTCGCGGTGCGAGCCGCCGTCGCGCCGGCGCAGGTCGCCGACGAGGCGATGGCGCTTGTCGCGCAGGATCGCGCGGCGCTGGTAGGCCGAGGGGCCCGCGGGCTCCTCGTCCTCCTCGGGCCCGCCGAGCGCCGACGGGAACGCCGTGAAGGACGGCGCCGGCGCCACCGGCTGCACCATCGCGGGACCGCCGAACAGCGACATCTGCGAGGTCGGCGCCACGTCGGCCGACAGCGCCAGGAACTCGGCGACCTCGCCGCGCTCGCTCTCGCGGCGCTCGGGCCGCTCGTCGAACGCCTCGGGGTCCTCCTCGCGGAAACGCAGGACGTGGCGCAGCTCGCCCTCGACGTCGGTCGCGTGGCGGCGCAGCACCGGGTCGCCGGGCAGGTACAGCCACGCCATCTCCTGCGGGCGCCCCGGGATCGTCCGGACGAAGCGGCCGACGATCTGCCGGAAGACCAGCGGCGTCTTGGCCGCGGTGGCGTAGACGCCGATGCGCAGGCGCGGGATGTCGACGCCCTCGGAGACCATGTTGACGGCGACGATCCACGGGTCGCGGCTGTCGGTGAACGCCGCCAGCTTGCGGTGCGCCTGGGCCTCGGTGTGCAGGACGACCGTGGGCGAGCGGCCCGTGACGTCCTTGAGGATCTTGGCGATCGCCTTGGCGTGGTCGGAGTTGGCGGCGATGACCAGGCCGCCGGCGTCGCGGTGGTCGCCGGCGCGCAGGCCGTTCAGGCGCTCGTTGGCGGCGGCGAGGATGCGCGGCAGGCCGTCGGGCAGCTCGGTGGAGATCGCGGTCCGGTAGCGCCGCGACGCCTCGCGGCCGGTGAGCACCGTGTCGAAGCCCGCCTCGATGACGTC
>JACRMD010000344.1 GCA_016215085.1 Solirubrobacterales bacterium
CCTGCTGCTGGTCTCCGGCAGCCCGCTGGCCCGGTGAGCCGGCGCAGCGTCGTCGGCCGCCTGCGCAGCGACCAGTGGGTCGCGCTCGTCGGCGGCGTCCTGCTCGCCGTGGCGCTCAGCGCCGTGGTGGTCTCGATCCTCGCCCTCGACCGGCAGGCCGACGCCCGGGCCGAGCTGCTCGACCGCCTCGATCCCGCGCGCACGGCGCAGCTCCAGCTCGCGGCCACCCTCGTCGACGAGGAGACCGGGGTCCGCGGGTACGCGCTCGCGGGCCGGCCGGCGTTCCTGGAGCCCTACCGCGGCGGCCGGCGGACCGAGCCGGAGGCCTTCGCCCGGCTGGAGCGGAGGCTGCGCGGGACCTCGATCCCCGACGGCATGGCGCGGGTCGCGGCGGTGCGCGAGGCCATGGAGCGGTGGCACCGCGACTACGCCGACCCGGTGATCGCCGCGGTGCGGCGCGACGGCCCCGCGCCCGCCGGGACCCCGCCGGCGGCCTCGGGGAAGGCGCTCTTCGACGCGGTCCGCGCGCGCCTGGCGGCGCTGGATCGCGCGATCACGGTGCGGCGCGCCGCCGCGCGCGAGCGGCTGGACGACGCGGCCACCGACACGCGCCGCGCGCTCATCGCCGCCGGCGTCCTGCTCGCGTTCGTCGTGCTCGCCGCCGCGCTCACCCTGCGCCAGGTCCTCGCGCGCCCGCTGCGCGCCCTGGCCGGCGAGGTCCGGCTCGTGTCGCGCGGCGACTTCCGCCGCCCGATCCCGGTGACCGGCCCGCGCGACGTCGTCGGCGTGGGCGAGGACGTCGACCGGCTGCGGCGGCGCATCGTCCGCGAGCTCGAGGCGCTCGAGGAGGCGCAGGACCGGCTGCAGGAGCAGGCGCGCGACCTCGCCCGCTCCAACGCCGAGCTCGAGCAGTTCGCCTACGTCGCCTCGCACGACCTCCAGGAGCCGCTGCGCAAGGTGGCGAGCTTCTGCCAGGCGCTGGAGCGCCGCTACGGCGACCAGCTCGACGACCGCGCGCGGCAGTACATCGACTACGCCGTCGACGGCGCGAAGCGGATGCAGGTCCTCATCAACGACCTGCTGGCGTTCTCGCGCGTGGGGCGCCTCGGCCAGGAGCACGAGCTCGTCGACTGCGGCGAGCTCGTCGAGGACGCCAAGGCGAACCTCGGCCTCGCGCTCGAGGAGGCCGGCGCGCGCGTCGTCATCGAGGACGACCTGCCGACGCTGCGCGGCGATCGCTCGCTGCTGACGCTGCTGTTCCAGAACCTGATCGGCAACGCGGTGAAGTTCCGCGGCGACGCGCCGCCGGAGGTGCGCCTGTCGGCGCAGAAGCGCGACGGCGAGTGGCTCTTCGCGTGCGCGGACAACGGCATCGGGGTAGCACCGCGCTACGCCGACCGCATCTTCGTGATCTTCCAGCGGCTCCACCACAAGGAGGAGTACGCGGGCACCGGGATCGGCTTGGCGATGTGCCGCAAGATCGTGGAGTACCACGGCGGGCGCATCTGGCTCGAGGACCACGACGGTCCGGGGGCCACCTTCCGCTTCACCCTTCCACCGGCCAAGGAGACCGACACCGCATGACCGCCGCGCCGACGCCGATCGAGGTGCTGCTCGTCGAGGACGACCCGGGCGACGTCCTGCTCATCGAAGAGGCGTTCGACGACAACAAGGTCCACAACAACCTCCACGTCGTGCGCGACGGCGAGCAGGCGCTGGACTTCCTGCTCGGCCAGGGCGCGCACGCCGGCGCGCCGCGCCCGGACCTCGTACTCCTCGACCTCAACCTCCCGCGCAAGGACGGCCGCGAGGTGCTCGCCGAGGTCAAGGCCAACGAGGAGCTGCGGACCATCCCGATCGTCGTGCTGACGACCTCCGAGGCCGAGGAGGACGTGTTGCGCAGCTACGAGCTGCACGCCAACGCGTACGTCACCAAGCCGGTGGACTTCGAGCGCTTTGTGAGCGTCGTCCGCCAGATCGACGAGTTCTTCGTCAGCGTCGTCAAGCTGCCGGGGCACGGCCGCTGAGACCGCCGCGCCCCGGCTCGGGGTGCCGGCTGGCCCCAGGATCGTCCGATGTCAGCACGTTGACTGCCATGACGCGGTCTGCATAGAGTCGAAGCCCCGGTCCGGGCCCGAATGGGCTCCCGTTCCCGAAGTGCGCCCTCGAGGAGGTGCGCCGTGTCCCGCCCGCTGCGCGGCGTGGTCGTCGCCGCCGCGCTGCTGCTCGTGTCGTGCTGTATCCCCGTCGCCGTCGCGGCGACCCGGCCGGGGGCGCGCGCAAAGCCGACGTCGCCGCCGGCGGGCGTGCGGGCGCGCTTCGCCAAGTGCGCCCGCGGCTACCGCCTGGTCGTGCTGCGCGGGCGCATCGGCTGCTACCGCCGGGGCCGCGCGCTGCGCCGGCCGCGGTGCGCTGCGGGCCACCACCACGTCGGTCGGGGGTTCGACTGCGTCGCCGACGCCACGGTCCCTCCCGCGGGCCCCAAGCCGGGCCGGCCGCCGGCGGGCCAGAAGCCCGCCGACCCGCCGAAGGCGGACCCCAAGCCGCCGACGACCGTGCCGGCCAACTGGTGCATCCTCCTGGGCACCTGCCCGTCGCCGTCGCCCGACCCCCCGGCGCCGCCGGAACCGCCCGCGCCGCCGCCCCCGCCGGCGAGCCCGGCGAAGGTGTACCAGGGCACCCTCGACCTCGACGTCCACTACTTCACCATCTGCGGTCAGGACCTGGGCACGCTCGAGTCCAAGTACCCGGCCAAGCTGTCGCTGGCGCCGCCGAGCGGGAGGGAGACCAACCCCTTCAACCTGGTCCTCGACCGGGGGACCGGCACGGGCACGGGCGGCCACGACGGCGTCGAGCTGCTGTCGGCGATGCGCATCACCAACACCGGCGGCGTCCTGCAGTACTGGGACCTGCGCCTCGACGGCACCTCACTCAGCGGCGAGCTGGTCGACGAGCACCGCGCGGAGGCGTCGGCGGCCAACCTCCTGTACTCGCCCAAGGACCTGATCGAGTGCCAGCTGCAGTTCGGGATGCTGCCGTTCGCCTGGGCCATCAAGAAGGGGACGACGCTCGCCGGCACGGTGACCGAGACGTCGGCGCAGGTGACCATCACCGGCAACGTCGTCGGCGACATCCGCCCGTTCACCGCCACGCTGACGGCGACGCGCGACCCCTAGGGCCGGCTCGAGGGCCGCGCCACCCGCTGCTCGCGGTACCGTCGCTCGGGATGGATCCCGACGACCTCTACGGCCTGGCGCCCGAGGAGTTCGTGGCGGCGCGCGACGCGCTCGCCAAGGAGCTGCGCGCGGCCGGCGAGCGGGAGCGGGCCAAGGAGGTCAAGGCGCTGGCCAAGCCGTCACGGGCGGCGGGCGTGGTCAACCGGCTGGTGCGCGAGCACCCCGAGGAGGCGGACGCCGTGCGCGAGGCGGCCCGCTGCCTGGAGGAGGCGCAGGACGAGGTGCTCGCCGGCGGCGACCCGGGTGCGCTGCGCGAGGCGGCCGAGGCGGCGCGCGCCGCGGTCGAGCGGCTGACCGCGCGCGTCGAGGGGCAGAGCGCGGCGGTGCGCGAGGCGGTGCGCTCGACGCTGCACGCCGCGACCGTCGACGCCGACGCACGCGAGGAGGTCCTCGGCGGCCGGCTGCTCAAGGAGCGCGCGGCCGCGGGGTTCGGCGGGCTCGACCTGGCGCTCGCCGC
>JACRMD010000345.1 GCA_016215085.1 Solirubrobacterales bacterium
CCGCGGGCTGATCCCGTCGCTGGTGCTGGCCGAGCTCGAGCAGCGGTCCGGGCGGCGGGTGCACGAGCTGTTCGACTTCGTGGCGGGCACGTCGACCGGCGGCATCCTCGCCGCCGCGCTCACGCGCCCCGACCCGCCGCCGGCCACCGAGGTCGTCGGCCTCTACGAGCGCGAGGGGCCCGAGATCTTCAGCCGCTCGCTGCTCAAGCGGATCACGTCGGCCGACGGCAACCTCGACGAACGCTACGAGAGCACCGGCCTGGTCGCCGCGCTGCGCCGCCACCTCGGCGCGCACCGGCTGTCCGAGGCGCTCGTGGACGTCCTGATCACCGCCTACGAGCTCGAGGACCGCTTCGCGTTCCTGTTCCGCTCCTCGCGCGCGCGCACGGACCCCGCGTACGACTTCGCGCTGGCCGACGCGGCGCACGCGACGAGCGCCGCGCCGACCTACTTCGAGCCCGTCCGGGTCCGCGACGCCGCCGGCGCCCGCTCCTACGCGCTCGTCGACGGCGGCGTCTACGCGACCAACCCGTCCATGGTCGCCATCGCCGAGCTCGGCCACGAGCGCATCGACCTGCTGCTCTCGCTCGGCACCGGGTCGCTCACCCGCCCGCTGCCGTTCGAGCAGGCCCGCGGCTGGGGGCGCCTGGAGTGGGCGAGCCGGATCGTCGACGTGGTGTTCGACGGCGTGGCCGACACGGTCGGCTTCGAGGCCGGGCAGCTGCTCGGCGACCGCTACGTGCGGCTGCAGACGCAGCTCGACGACGCCTCGGACGACCTCGACGACGCGAGCGCCGCGAACCTCGCCGCCCTGCGCCGCGAGGCCGAGCGGCTGATCGCACGCGAGTCGGCGACGCTGGACCGCGTCGTGGCCGCGCTCAGCGCCTGACGGCGTCCATCGCGGCGTCGCGCGAGGGCTGGATCGGCAGCCGGTCCTTCATCCGCGTGACGTCCAGCAGCGCCGCGGCCTGCGAGCCGGGCGGCGCGACGACCGCCATCGGGCGGCCCTGCCGGCGCAGGCGCAGGTGCGCCTGGACGACCGCGCCCAGCGCGGAGGAGTCCATCAGCGTGACGTCGGAGAGGTCGACGACGAGGGCTCGCGAGGCGTCGCCCGCCGCGGCGGCCAGCTCCGGGCCCAGCGCGCGCACCCCGGCCAGGTCGAGCTCGCCCTTCGGGGCGACGATGTTCGGCTCCTCGGGCACGGTCCGTCCCAGGTACCCACCAACAACCGGAGCGACACCTGGTCCGGACGCGCGGAGGGCGGCCGTCGCAGGCCGCCCTCCAGTCGCCCTGAGCTGTCGAGCCCCGGAGCTACTTGATGAAGAGCATCTCCGAGTACTTCGGCAGCGGCCACAGGTCGTCGGCGACGATGCGCTCGAGCTGGTCCGCCGCGTCGCGGACCCGGTCCATCGCCGGGATCACCGCGTCGCGCATGTACTTCGCGAGCTCCAGGCCCTCCTCGGCCGGGTGGTCGCGGTTGGCCTTCTCGAGCTCGAAGATCCCCTCCACGAGCTCGTCGGTGAGGCCGGACAGCTCCTCCTTGAGCCGCTCGATGCCGGCCGACTCGCCGGCGTCGTCGAGCAGCTCGGCCTGGCGCAGGGCCGCCGGGAGGATCATGGTGCGGGCGATCGACGCGGCGGTCTCGCCCTCGATGTTCAGCTTCGTCGAGTACTGCTCGACGAAGACCTCGAAGCGCGACTCGAGCTCGCGCTCGGAGAGCACCTTGTAGTTCTCGAACGCCTTGATCGTCTGCTTCTCGACGAGCCAGGGCAGCGCGTCGGGCGTCGTCGGGAGGTTGGCCAGCCCGCGCTTCTCGGCCTCCTTGTGCCAGGAGGTCGAGTAGCCGTCGCCGTTGAAGACGATCTGCTTGTTGCCCTCCCAGACGTCCTTGACGACCGCGGAGACCGCGGCGCCGAGGTCGCCCTTGGCCGCCTTGAGCTGCTTCTCCAGCGAGGCGCAGAGCTCGTCGATCGACTCGGCGACGATGGTGTTGAGCACCGTGTTGACGAAGCCCAGCGACATGCTGGACCCGAGCGCGCGGAACTCGAACTTGTTGCCGGTGAACGCGAACGGCGAGGTGCGGTTGCGGTCGCCGCCGTGCAGCGGCAGGTGCGGCAGCGCCTCGGCGCCCAGGCCGAGCAGGCCCTTCTTCGTCCGCCGGCCCTTGCCGGTGGCGACCTTGGTGAACGCGTTCTCGAGCTCCTGGCCGAGGAAGATCGAGATGATCGCCGGCGGCGCCTCGTTGGCGCCCAAGCGGTGATCCTGGCCCACGTTGGCGACCGACGCGCGCAGCAGCTGCTGGTGCTTGTTGACCGCCTTGATGACCGCCGCGCAGAAGAACATGAACTGCGCGTTCTCGTCGGGCGTGTCGCCGGGCTCGAGCAGGTTGTGGCCCGTGTCGGTGCCCATCGACCAGTTGTTGTGCTTGCCCGAGCCGTTGACGCCCGCGAAGGGCTTCTCGTGCAGCAGGCACACCAGGCCGTAGCGGCGGGCGACGTTCTGCAGCACCTGCATCGTCAGCTGCTGGTGGTCGGAGCCGATGTTCGAGTTCTCGTAGATCGGCGCCAGCTCGTACTGGGCCGGGGCGACCTCGTTGTGGCGGGTCTTGACCGGCACGCCGAGGGTCTGCAGCTCGCGCTCGGCCTCGAGCATGCACGCGAGCACGCGCTCGGGGATCGAGCCGAAGTAGTGCTCGTCGAGCTCGTGGCCCCTGGGCGGCTTTGCGCCGAAGAGCGTGCGGCCCGTCGTGTAGAGGTCCGGGCGCTCGAAGTAGTACTGCTCGTCGATCAGGAAGTACTCCTGCTCGGGCCCGACCGTGGTGAAGATCCGCTGCGCCTCCTCGTCGCCGAACAGGCGCAGCGCGCGGACGGCCGAGCGCGACAGCGCGTCCATCGAGCGCAGCAGCGGGATCTTGTGGTCCAGCGCCTCGCCGGTCCACGACACGAAGGCGGTCGGGATGCAGAGGACCGCGCCGTTGGGGTTGTCGAGGATGAAGGCCGGCGAGCTCGGGTCCCACGCGGTGTAGCCGCGGGCCTCGAACGTCGCCCGGATGCCACCGGTCGGGAACGACGACGCGTCGGGCTCGCCCTGGATCAGCTCCTTGCCCGAGAACTCGGCGATCGCGAAGCCGTCGCCGGTCGGGTTGTAGAAGCTGTCGTGCTTCTCGGCCGTGAGGCCGGTCAGGGGCTGGAACCAGTGCGTGTAGTGGGTCGCGCCCTTCTCCATCGCCCACTCGCGCATGGCCTGGGCGACGGCGTCGGCGATCGACGCGTTGAGCGGCTCGCCGGCGTCCAGGGTGGCCTGGAGCTGCTTGAAGACGTGCTTGGGCAGGCGCTGGCGCTGCTCGGCGACGGTGAAGACGCTGGAGCCGTAGACGTTGGCGCCGGGCTCGGTCAGGTCGGTGGTGCCCATGGCACCGCCGTTGACCGACCACTGCGCGGCCGTGACGTTCTGCTGACGGGTTCTCATCGGACGGGGACTTCCTCCTGTGGCCTGGGCGATGCGGCCCGCTTCCCAGCGAGCCACCAGAACGCTATGGCTCCCGCGCGTAGGGCGCCTTGTACGGCTGTCCAAACTGCGGCAAACGGCTTTCGCCCTGAGGTCAGGGCGGCCTCGACCGGGTGGCGAACGGACCCTGCCGATCTTTCGACACCGGGCTAAGGACCGGGGAGCGGCCGGCGAGCAGACTGCCGGTCGCACGCTTCGACTAGGAGGTCACCTTGAGTCGTTCCCTCGCAGTGCGGGTCCTCGCCCTGGCGGCGTTGACCGCACTGGTCCTTCCCACCGCCGCGTTCGCGCAGGACGTCCCGATCGAGGACCAGGTCGCCGACCTGACCTCGCGCGTGGACACCACCTGGGTGATCGTGGCCGCGGTGCTGGTCATGTTCATGCAGGCCGGCTTCGCGTTCCTGGAGATCGGCTTCGTCCGCGGCAAGAACGCCGGCTCGGTCATCGCCAAGATCCTCACCAACTTCTCGATCTCGTCGATCGGCTGGTGGATCGCGGGCTTTGCCATCGCCTTCGGCGGCGGGGCGAAGATCGCCGGTGATTCCGGCTTCCTCTTCGGCTACGGCGACACGATCAACGAGAGCTTCGCCCAGGGGCTGTACGGCGACACCGTCAACGGCCCGTTCTCGGCGTTCTTCTTCTTCCAGTTCGTGTTCTGCGCCGTGTCGCTGGCGATCGTGTGGGGCACGACGCTGGAGCGCATCAAGTTCATCGTGTACCCGATCTACGGGCTCGTGTTCTCGATGCTGATCTACCCGCTGATCGCGCACTGGATCTTCGGCGGCGGCATCCTGTCGACGGTCGGCAACGGCGTGCAGGACTTCGCCGGCTCGACGGTCGTCCACCTCACGGGCGCCACCGGCGCGCTGGCCGCGCTGCTGCTGCTCGGACCGCGCAAGGGCAAGTACGGCCCCGACGGCAAGCCGCGGGCCATCCCCGGCCACAACATGCCGCTGTTCGGCCTGGGCGTCCTGATCCTGTGGCTCGGCTGGTTCGGGTTCAACCCGGGCTCGACGCTGGGCACCGGCGACGGCCGCTTCGCCGAGGTCGTCATCGTGACCAACCTGGCCGCGGCCGCCGGCGTCATCGGCGCCGCCGTGACGATCTACCTCAAGCAGGGCAAGCTGGACGTCGGCATGTGCGGCAACGGCGCGATCGCCGCGCTGGTCGCCATCACGGCCCCGTCGGGCTACGTCGAGTTCTGGGCGGCGCCGATCATCGGCGTCGTGGCGGGCGTGCTCGTGGTGGTCTGCGTCCTGGCGATCGACAAGAAGCTCGACGACCCCGTCGGCGCCCTGTCCGCGCACGGCGTGGCGGGCATCTGGGGGACGCTGGCCTGCGGCATCTTCACCTCGCCGCGGCTGGCCGAGTTCAACGCGATCGGCGACGCCGGCCTGGTCTACAGCGGCTCGTTCAAGCAGCTGGGCGTCCAGTTCGTCGGCGTGGCCGCCGCGTTCACCGCGGTGTTCGTCCTCTCCTACATCACCTTCGCCATCATCAAGGCGACCGTCGGCCTGCGGGTCGAGGACGAGATGGAGGAGGCCGGCTTGGACATCACCGAGCGCGGCATGTACGGGTACCCCGAGCAGTTCATCCCGGAGCCGGAGCTGGTGGGCTACGGTGCCTTCCCCGCGTCCCGGCCGCCGGTCGTGACGGGGCACACCCCCATCCCGACGACGACGGAGGTTCCCGCATGAAGATGATCGTGGCCTACATCCGCCACGAGGCGTTCGAGCCGATCAGGACCGAGCTCCTGGCCCTCGGCTTCCCCTCGCTCTCGATCAGCGAGGTGAAGGGCTCCGGCCGCCAGAAGGGCATCACCGAGCGCTACCGCGGGGCGGAGCTCACGAACTACCTCCGGCCGAAGGTCAAGCTGGAGTGCGTCGTGGCCTCGGGCGACGTGCAGACGATCGTGGACACGATCCTCAAGCACGCGCGCACCGGCGCCGTCGGCGACGGCAAGGTGTTCGTGATGCCCGTCGAGGAGGCATACCGGGTGCGCACCGGCGAGGCCGGGGAGGAGATCCTCCAGGCGCACCCCGACGCCGCGGCGACGTCCGCGGCCTAGGGAGGCTCGACCGATGACCGAGGCGGCGGGCCACCGAGACGAGCCCGCCGCCTCGGCGTCGGGTGCGGGCAACCTGGTCGAGCGACTGCGGGACGTGCACCTGCGCATGGTCGACGCCGTCCTCGGCGGCGACGGCCTCGCGCGGGTGGCGGCGCTGGCGGCGGATGCCGCCGGCGCCCCCGTGGCGATCGTCGTGCCGCGGCTCGACGTGGCGACGGCGGCGGGCAGCGTCGACGAGCCCTCCCTGGAGGCGGTCCGGCGCTACGTCGCCGACCGCATCCGCGACCGGCCGTCCCAGGTCCCCGACGGGCTGGCGGCCGAGGTGCCGATCCAGTCCGGCGACGAGGTCGTGGGCGCGGTCGTCATGCTGCACGGTCGGGCGGGCGGGGATCCCAGTCCCGAGGCGGCGGAGTTCCTGCACCTGGCCTCCGTCGCGTGCATGACCGAGATCGCCGTCGAGGAGGCGCGCGAGGAGGTCGAGCACAACCTGCGCGGGTCGCTGCTGGAGGACCTGCGGACGCGGCCGGACCTCGACCCGCGCGACGTGGTGCGCCGCGCGGCGCGGCTGGGCTGCGACCTGGCCCGCGGGGCGGTGGTGCTCTGCGCCGAGCTGACGACCGACCGGCCGCGCCACGTGGTGGCGACGATCGCCGGCGACGAGCCGGGCGCGCTGGCCGAGCCGATCGACGGCCGCGTCTACGCGCTGCTGCCGGCGGTGGGCGGCGACGACGCGCCGGAGGCGACGCTCGAGCGCGCGCGGTCGCTGGCCACGCGGCTGCGCCGGCACGGCACCGTCGGGGTGTCGAGCTTCTACGCGGACCCGGCGGAGCTCGCGCGGGCGATCCAGGAGGCCGAGCTCGTGCTCGACGTCCTGCGCCAGTCCGACGGGGCGATCACCGAGGACATCGGGACGGGCACCTACCGCCTGCTGTTCCGCGTGCTGGCCTCGCACCCCGAGGAGGTCCGCTCGTTCTACGAGGACACCGTGGCGGCGCTCGTCCGCTACGACGACCAGTACCGCACCGACCTGGTCGGGACCCTCGAGGCCTACCTCGGCCACAACTGCAACATGAACGCGACCGCGGCGGCGATCTACGCCCACCGCCACACGGTCGCCTACCGGCTGGAGCGGGTCAAGGAGCTCACCGGGCTGGACCCGATGCTCTCCGAGGACCGCGAGCGGCTGGGGCTCGGGCTGAAGGCCTACCGGATCATCGCGCCGCGGCTGCCGCGCTAGCCGTCCTCGTCCGCCTCGTCCTTGCCCGACGCGTTCGGGCCGGGCGGCGGCGGCGCGGCGTGCCAGCCGTGGACCGACTTCCACAGCAGGGCGTCGAGCCGGCGCTGCGGCGCGCGGTCCAGGCCGTGGGGCAGCCGGGCCGACGCCCGCGCGCCGGGGCCGGTCGACGGGTTGGTCTCGAGCAGGTCGACCCTGCTCGGGACGTAGTCGTAGGGGTCGAGGTTCTGCGGCTGCGCCTGGAAGGCGTCGTACATCGGCACGCCGTTGGCGTCGTGCAGGCCGAGCGGGCGCATCCCCATGATGAGCTCCATCGACCGCAGGACCGACAGGAAGTCGTAGCGGGTGTGCACGACCGCGCCCGGCCTGGCGTAGGGCGAGATCACGGCGGCGGGGATGCGGTGGGCGTCGACGTGGTCGGCGCCGTCCTGGGAGTCGTCCTCGACGACGAAGATCGCGGTCTGCGGCCAGATCGGCGAGTGCGAGATGAGGTCGACGATGCGTCCAAGCGCCTCGTCGTTGTCGGCCACCATCGCGCGCGGCGTGTAGGCGCCGGCGGAGAGCACGCGCGTGTGGTCGTTGCTGAGCACCATGTAGTTGAACGTGGGCACGGTGCCGGTGGCCAGCTGTGCGGTGAAGCGCTGCTGGAAGCAGGTGAAGCGCGACCGCGACGCCGGCGGCGCGCCGGCGGGCGGGGCGGTGTCGAAGACCGTCTGGCCGGTGATCGCGTCCTTGCCGACCGAGCCGTCGTTGGGGTAGCAGTTCGACGGCCCGCCGATGCCGATGTCGGAGTTGGCGAACTTGGCGTTGACCGCGGCGCTCTCCTGCGGGGTGCGGTCGCGGTCCGGGAGCGGGATGTTGCCGGCGATCGCCTCGCCGTAGTTGAAGTAGGAGATGCCCTGGCGCGCCGCCTGGTCGATCAGGAAGCCGTTGGCCGGGAACGCGACGGCGTAGACCGGGAAGTCGTAGGGCCGGCCGCGGGCGGCGTAGTTCTGCCACCAGTTCTTGTTGACGTAGTCGGGGACCGACCCGGCGCTCGTCCAGAAGTGGCCGTCGATGGACGCCTCCGAGTTGGCGAAGACGTGGTCCAGCAGCGGGAAGCGCCGGACGAGCGCGTGCAGGTTGGGGGTCCCGTCGCCCCCGAAGAGCGCCAGCTTCGGGTCGCCGTCGCCGCGCGGGTCGTCTCCCAGCACCTGGTCGTAGGTGCGGTTCTCGCGCACGATGAAGAAGACGTGGCGGATCGGGCCGTCGGGGCGCAGCGGCGTGTCGGCCGGCGCCTCGCGCGCGTTGACCGGGCGGACCGCGCCGTCGGCGCGGGCGGTCATGGCCGCGACCTCGGCGTCGGTCGGCAGCGTCCCGATCCCGGCCGAGCCCTTGACCAGCAGCGGCAGGTACTGCGTCGAGCCGATCGCGTCGTCGGAGTCGGTGGGTTGGTCGGGCTGCGGGCCCTTCGGGTTGGGCCCGGTCCCGACGCCCTTGGCCGAGACGTAGAGCAGCCGGCCGGACGGGGTCGCGGCGACGGCCATCGGCTGCGAGGCGGTCGGGATCGCGCCGACGCGGCTGAAGGGCGGACCGCCGGGAGCCGCCGGCGCGCCCGGCGGGCAGGCGGCGATCCGCGGCAGCGCCCGCCGCGCCCGCGACGCCGACGCCCGGTAGGCGCGGTCGGCGGCCGCCCGCCGGCGCCGGGCCCG
>JACRMD010000304.1 GCA_016215085.1 Solirubrobacterales bacterium
CGATCGCCACGGCCTGGGCCGCGGCGAGCACGACCAGGCGGCGCGGCGCGAGCCCGATCGCCTTCAGCGTCGCGTAGTCGCGCGCGCGCTCGATCGTCGAGCTGTAGACGCTCAGCCCGATCACGATGATCGCCACGACCACCGAGATGGTGACCATGGCCAGCAGCGGGCCGTTGAACGCGCCGACGAAGAGGTCCCGGTCGTTGGCGGCGAGCTTCTCGCGGGTCACGGCGGAGGCCTCCGGGACGGCGCGGTCGATGCGGGCGGCGAGCGCGTCGGGGCTCGTGCCCGGGCGGGGCTGGACGAAGAGGAAGGTCGATGTGCCGGGGTGGCGGTTGAGCTCGTTGACGAACGACCGCGTGGCGAACCCGAGCGCCATCATCCAGCCCGCGGTGCCACGCGACAGCCCGACGACGCGCAGCGTCGCGCCGCGGTACGTCAGCCTCGAGCCGACCGCGAGGCCGTGCGACGAGGCCAGCACCCGATCGAGGACGACCTCGCCGGCGCGGGCCGGACGCCGGCCCTCGGCCAGATCCCACGGGCCCC
Organism: Solirubrobacterales bacterium; assembly: GCA_016215085.1. Classification (GTDB taxonomy): domain Bacteria; phylum Actinomycetota; class Thermoleophilia; order Solirubrobacterales; family Solirubrobacteraceae; genus Baekduia. The sequence goes on from JACRMD010000304.1 coordinate 547, forward strand.
CGCCGCGGCCGGGGTCGTAGCCGACGAGCAGCGAGAGCACCCGCTGCCCGTGGAGCCGGAACATCGCGTAGCCCTCGCTCACGCGGGTCACCGACGCCACACCGTCGACCGATGCGACGCGGCCGGCGAGGGCATCCGACAGGACCGAAGGCTGTGCGATGAAGTTCCGCACGCCCTGCTGCCCGACGAGCACCGGCGCTTGGCGATCGACGTAGAGCGTCGTCTGGTCGCCGATCCCGCGACGCAGGCCCGCCAGCAGGAGCACGAGAGCCATCGCAGCGGCGACGGCGGCGAGGGTGACGCCGAGCTTCGCCGGCTCTGCCATGAGCTGGCGACGCGCCGTCGGTACGCGGCCTCTGCTGACGGGCCTGGACATCGCTTGGCCCTTCGGCTCATCTCCTGGATCGCTGTTCGACCGTCAGCGTCCTCCCCGCCCATGAAGGTCTTGTGAAGGAGGTCCGCCGATCGTGCGAACGCCTCTGCCGAGGGCCCTCAGAGGCCCTCGGCTCGCTCGTCGGCCCGGAAGCCGACCTCGTTGTGGGACCCGTCGCAGAAGGGCTTGTTCCTGGAGGCGCCACAACGGCACAGGAAGAAGCTCTTGCGGGTGATCTCGAATGCGTTGCCTTCGGCATCGAGGACGGTCACCGGCCCCTTGACGCGCAGCGGGCCGTGGTCGTGGAGCTTGATGATGGTGGACTTGGTGATGTCGGACATGTCGGTGGAGGTGCTCGGATGACGTGAGCCGGGGCGCCGTCCGTCGCGGACGGCGCCCCGGGGGTCGGCGTGCGTGCTCACGCCGCGATGGCCTCGCGCTCGGCGGCATCCGCCGTCGCCTCCGCGGCGACCGAGGGCGTGCGCAGCGTCACGGCGGCGAGCAGCGCGCCGGCGGCGGCGATGACCGCCGCACCGATGAAGGCGGCGGAGTAGCCGTCGGTCAGCGACGTCACGTCGCCGAGCTGGTCGGCGCCCTGGGCGCTGGCCAGCGCCGTCATCGCCGCCAGGCCGAGCGCGGAGCCGACCTGGTAGCTGGTGTTGACGATGCCCGAGGCCAGGCCGCCCTCCTCCGGCTTGGCGCTGGAGATGGCGGTGCCGAGGGTCGGGATGAACGCCAGCGCCATCCCGGCGGCGGCCACGAGCGAGGCGGGCAGGACGTCGGCGGCGAAGCTGCCGTCGGCGCGGATCAGGGACAGCCCGGCCATGCCGGCGGCCAGCAGCAGCAGGCCGGCGACCGCAGGCACCTTGGGGCCGAACCGGGCGATCACGCGCGGCGCCACCACGACCATCAACACCATGATCGCGATGGTCATGGGCAGCAGCGCAGCCCCGCCCTCGAAGGCACCGAAGCCGAGCACCTGCTGGAGGTAGAGGTTCAGGAAGAACCACATCGGGATCCACGCCGCGCCGAGCAGGAACTGCGCCGCGTTGGCCGCCGCGAGGTTGGGCGCGCGGAAGATCGACGGGCGCATGAGCGGCTCGCGGCGCGAGGCCTGGATGGCCAGGAAGAACCCGAGCAGCGCCAGGCCACCGGCGATGGTCAGGAGGGTCGCGGCGGAGCCCCAGCCCTCCTCGGGCGCACGGACCACGCCGAACACCGTGAGCGCCAGGCCGGCCGTCGCGGTGACGGCGCCGGCGATGTCGATGGATCCGCGCCGCGCCGGAGCGCTGGGCATGAGACCCGGCGTGACGGCGAGGACGAGCAGCGCGATCGGGATGTTGATGTAGAACACCCAGGGCCAGCTGATCCACTCGGTGATGACGCCGCCCAGGAAGACGCCGGCGGTGCCGCCGGCCGGGGCCGCGGCGCCGTAGATCGCGAAGGCCTTGGTCAGCTCCTTGGGGTTGGACCCGAAGAGCATCATCAGCAACGTCAGCGCGCTCGGCGCGATGAACGCTGCACCGACGCCCTGCACGGCGCGCGACGCGATCTCGACGCCGACGGAGTCGGCGAGCCCGGCGCCGAGGGAGCCGGCCGTGAGGATCGCCCAGCCGGCCATGAAGAGGCGCTTGGCGCCGAAGAGGTCCGACAGCCGGCCGCCGAGGAGCAGCAGGCCGCCGAGGGCGACGACGTACGCGTTGAAGACCCAGGACAGGTCCTCGGGGCTGAACCCCACGTCGGCCTGGATCTCGGGGAGGGCCACGCCGATGATCGACGTGTCCATGATCACCATGAACTGCGCGAGCGCGATGACGGCGAGCGCCGACCAGCGCCGCGGATTTGCGGACTGCATGGGAACTGCCTTTCCGAGCCGCCCGGTGCGGCTCATCTGAGGGTGGTCTGGCGGGTGGCGGCTTGGCGCTCAGGCGAGCGTCAGGCGGCGGGGCATCGCCCGCAGCCGGCCGCGCCGGTCGCGGCGGCCCAGTCGAGGTAGGGCTGGGTGGTCATCACGAATGCAGACGGAGGCCGGGATCGGAGGTCACGCACAGCAGGACGAGCGCGCCTAGTGGAGGCCGGCGACCAGGTTGAAGGCGCCGGTCAGGTGGTTGAGGACACGCGCGCGACGACCTCGAGGAGCTGTTCGTCGGTCCAGCCGGCGTGGCGCAGGTACTCGATGTCGCGAGCGCCGTCAGCGTGTAGAGCGGCTCGGTGGAGAGCCGGTGCCGGCGCGCCCAACGGCCGGCGACCAGACCGCCGACGAGGATGCCGGCGGCGATCGTGAGCCCATGCCAGCTCATCGTGAGCGGGCCGAGCCGGAACTCGGGGTCGATGCCGATCGTGATGACTGCCGATCGCATGTGCGTGCACATACAACCTCCTGGAGGACACCTCGAGCCCCTCGGTGAACGCACGATGGGGAAGTTGTGCAGGGCATGTGAAGACGTACCGCCGCGCGTAGCCTGCGCCCTGTGGACCCGGCCCCCCACGACCTCCTCCCCGGCTGCCCGGCCGCCCTGGACGTTGTCGGCGCGCACGACGACTGCCGATGCACCGAGCTGGCACGCATCTTCGACGTGCTGACCCGCGAGGAGTGCTTCGGCGACCGGGATCCCGTGCAGGCAAACGCCCGGTGGCAGGCGGCGCGTGCGCAGGCGGCGAGACGCCGCGACGAACTCCTGCGCGCGTTGCGAGACCAGGAGGAGGAGGCGACGCGCGAGTACCGCGAGACGGCGGCCGGCCAGGACCACCTGGACGACGAGCTGCGGCGGGCCCGTGCCCTGCTCGAGCAGCTCCGCGTGGCGAAGCGCGCGCACGGTCCCGGGTGACGCCGAGCGTCTGCAGCCACGTCAGCCCGGCACGCCGTCGCCGCGAGGCGGCCCCGCTGCGCGAGCGCGCACGTACGCATCGGCCGCAGCGATAACCGCGAGGGCCACGGTCGCGAGGCTGTGCCCGCCGCCGGCCACCAGGACGACCAGCCACCCGAGCGCCCACAGGGCCCCGCGTCCCCAGTCACGAACGAGCATGTGGCCCGCTCCGGGGAACAGGAGGGTGACCGCCGCCGCGAGAGGCGCGAGCCGCTGCGGGTCGGGTGCGGGATGCGTGTCGCCGCGCGTCATCGCACGAGGAGCATGCCGCGGACCATGCCCATCTCGCAGGAGAAGGCATACGAGCCCGGGACCTCGGGCACGAAGTCGACCGGGATGCGTTCGCCCTCGGGGAGGCGCGCCGAGCGATCGAAGTCGGGGAAGACGACGACCTCCGTGCATGCGGCGCTCTCCTCCCGCTGGAAGGTGAGCCGCACCGGCGTTCCGGCCTGGACCTCGATGACGCTCGGGTTGTAGCCGCCCTTGACCAGGACGAGCAGCTCCTGGACGCCGGCGGAGGTGACCGAGGCCCGGACGCCGGCGCGGCGCGAGCCCCAGAAGAACCAGGCGACGCCGGCCATCAGGGTGATGCCCACCAGGGTCACGACGATCTGTGCGGGCTCCATCATCATGCCTCCTTGGGCGCCCAGCGGCGGAGCCGGTTGGCGTTGCTGACGACGGTGACGGAGCTGAACGCCATCGCGGCGGCGGCGAGCAGCGGCGACAGGAGCACCCCGAACAGCGGGTACAGCACGCCGATCGCCACCGGCAGGCCCGCGGTGTTGTAGACGAACGCACCGAACAGGTTCTGCTTGACGTTGCGCATCGTCGCCCGCGAGATCGCGATCGCCGTGACGACGCCGTGGAGGCTGCCACCCACGAGCGTCACATCGGATGCCTCGATGGCCACGTCCGTGCCCGTCCCGATCGCCAGCCCGACGTCGGCCTGGGTGAGGGCGGGGGCGTCGTTGATCCCGTCGCCGACCATGCCCACGGACCGGCCCTCGAGCTGGAGCTTGCGCACCTCGTGCGCCTTGTCCTCCGGCAGTACCTCAGCGAGGACGCGATCGACGCCGACCTGGTGGGCGATCGCCTCGGCGGTGCGCCGGTTGTCGCCGGTCATCATCACGACCTGGAGGCCGAGGCGGCGCAGCGCGGCGATCGCCTCGATCGAGTCGGGCTTGACCGTGTCGGCGACGGCGACGAGCCCCGCGAGACGCCCGTCGACCGCCAGGTACATCGGCGTCTTGCCGGCACCGGCGAGGACGCCGGCACGCGCTGCGAGCGTCGTGGTAGCGACGCCGGCGCGAGCGAGCAGGCGGTCGTTGCCGAGCAGGACCGTGCGACCGTCATCGATCGTCGCCTCGACGCCGTGACCCGGCACGGCGGCGAACGCCCGCGGCGCCGCCGAGGTGATGCCGCGGCCGGCGGCACCCGCGACGATCGCCTGGGCAAGCGGGTGCTCAGACGTCCGCTCCACAGCCGCCGCGACGCGCAGCACCTCCTTGACCCCGAAGCCGGCGGCGGGGACGACGTCGGTCAGGGCGGGGCGGCCCCAGGTGATCGTGCCGGTCTTGTCCAGGACGATGGTGTCCAGCCGGCGCAGCGACTGCAGCGCATCGCCTCCGCGGAAGAGGATGCCGTTCTCCGCGCCCTTGCCCATCCCGACCGTCAACGACGTCGGCGTCGCGAGCCCGAGTGCGCACGGGCAGGCGATGATCAGCACCGTCACGGAGACGATCACCGCGTACGCGAGCGATGGGGCCGGCCCGAGGTCGAACCAGATCACGAAGGCCCCGATCGCGGCGAGCAGGACGGCGGGAACGAAGAAGCCGGAGACGCGATCGACGACGCGTTGGATCGGGAGTCGCGTGGCCTGCGCGTCCTGGACCATCCTGACGATGCTCGCCAGGGCGGTATCGCGTCCGACCTTCGTCGCGCGGAAGGTGAAGGCGCCCGTCGTGTTCACCGTGGCGCCGATGACCTCGTCGCCGGGGGCCTTGTCCACCGGCAGCGACTCGCCCGTCACCATCGACTCGTCCACGGCGGAGGAGCCCGACTCGACCGTCCCGTCGACGGGAACCTTCTCCCCGGGGCGCACGGCCAGGACGTCCCCGACGACGATGTCGTCCACCGAGACCTCGAACTCGACGCCGTCGCGAACGACGCGGGCCGACTTCGCCTGCAGGCCGATGAGCTTCCGGATCGCCTCCGAGGACCGGCCCTTGGCCTTGACCTCGAGGGCCAGCCCGAGCGTCACGAGCGCCACGACCACGGCCGTGACGTCGTAGTAGACCTCGGTGAACCGCTCCTCGGGGAAGGCGCCCGGGAAGAGCACCGCAACCGTCGAGTAGAGCCAGGCGGACGAGATGCCGATCGCGATCAGCGTGTGCATGTTCGCGCTGCGCTGGCGCACGGCCTGCCACGCACCGGTGAAGAACTGGCTGCCCGACCAGGCAAGGACCGGGATGGTCAGGATGCCCAGCGCGCGCCACACCCAGAGGAGCGTGTCCGAGCCCTTCCGGAACGCCTCCCAGCGGTCCAGCCCGAAGAGCTCCGGGTACGAGAACGCGATCACCGGGACGGACACCGCGGCGGCGAACCAGAACTTCCGCATGAGCGTCCGGTGCTCGCGGGCGCGGTCGCGATCCTGGCCGGCCAGGTCCATGGCCGTCATGGCGCCGGCACCTCCGTCGGCCGGGACGGGCGGGAGGACCTGTCGAAGAGGTGCGGGAGGAACCGCGGCGTCACTGCGGCGTAGGCGTCCCAGCGCTCGCCGAACCGGGCGCGCGTCTCGCGCTCCTCCGCCATCGCCAGGCGGCGGTAGACGTACACCAACGCCGGGAACATGACCAGGGTCGGGATGGTCGGCCACTGCAGGAGGAACCCGATCATGATGGCCATGAACCCCGCGTACTGCGGATGGCGCACGTAGGCGTAGAGGCCATCCGTGGCGAGGTCGTCTCGCCGGGCCGCCTCGTAGAGGCGCCTCCAGGCGGCCGAGATCATCACGAACCCGCCGACGATCCCGACGTAGCTGGCAAGGTGGAACGGGCTGAAGTGCGGGTCGCCCTCCCAGCCGATCAGCTGCGCCCACAGGTGGCCGCCGTCGTGCGTCAGGTCGAGCCCGAGGACGCTGCCGCCCAGCCAGCCGGACAGCAGGTAGACCGTGAGCGGCACGCCGTACATCTCGGTGAACAGGGCGATGACGAAGGCCGAGAACGTCCCGAACGCACGCCAATCGCGCTTGCTGCTCGGGTGGAAGAAGCTCACCGCGAACAGCAAGACCACCGCGGTGTTGATGATCACGAGGAACCAGAGGCCGTAGCCGTAGTCGTCCATGAACGCCCACCTCCGTGAGCGGCGGAAGGACCGATGAGCCTTCTGCGTGGTGCGGTTGCAGCGTCAGGATCGGACCCCGTGGTGAAGAAGCCATGAACCGGACGCGCGGATCCGGTGAACGGCCGTCGCCTGGGTCAAGCGATCACTGCCGTGCGAGCTGCTCGACCGATTCGACGAGCGCGTCGACCGCGGTGCCGTCGCCGGTGCCGGCGATGCGGCGCGCGTCTCCGGCGACGATCGCGCAGGCGACCTCGCGGAGCGCGCCGCGGATCGCCGCGATCTGCGTCAGCAGCTCCGGCGTCGGTCGTCCCGCCTCCAGCATGCTGGTCAGGCCGCGCGCCTGGCCCTCGACGCGGTGCATCCGGCGGACGAGCGCAGCGTCGCCGGGCGTCCTGGCTGCGAGGTGCTGCATGACCGATCGGCCTCCTCGATGGGTTGACGGGACGAGCTTGCCCGTCATGCGTGAAGGACCCGTGAAGCGCGCCCCGGCGACGATTTTGGTCCTACATGGAGTCGGAGTCCTTGCCACGCGCGGGAGGATGTGCAGGTGACCACTGGCCAGCACCACCACACGCACGTCGTGCTCGACGTCCGCCCAATGTTGCGCGGCTCCGAGAAGCTCGTCGTGGAGGCGGTCCTGTCGCGCGTGCCGGGCGTCTTCGACGTGGAGGCCAACCCCGTCGCACAGACGGCCTCAGTCGCGTACGACCCGAACCGGACCTCCGTCGCGGACCTCCGGCGAGCCGTCGACGAGTGCGGGATGCACTGCGCCGGGCAATCCGTGCCGGCCCATGTCTGCGACCCGCTCGCCGAGCCGGCCGGCGCCGACCACGAGGGTGCCGCACATCGCTCCCCCGACGAGGTGATGGGGCACGGCGGCCACGGCGACATGTCGATGGCGGGCATGGTGCGCGACATGCGCAACCGCTTCGTGGTTGCCGCCGTCTTCGCCGTGCCGATCATGCTCTGGTCGGAGATGGGCCGGGACCTCCTGGGGTTCGACGTCGGCGTCCCCTTCGGTCTGCGCGAGGACGTGTTCGGGCTCCTGCTGAGCCTGCCGGTGATCTTCTACTCGTGCTCCATCTTCTTCACCGGCGCGGTCCGCGCGCTGCGAGCGCGGACGCTCGACATGATGGTGTTGGTCGCCGTCGCCGTCGGCGCGGGCTGGCTGTACTCGCTCGTCGTGACGCTGACCGGCGGGGGTGAGGTCTTCTACGAAGCCGCCGCCGTCCTGGCCGCCTTCGTCCTCCTCGGCCACTGGTTCGAGATGCGTGCCCGTGGCGGCGCCAACGACGCGGTTCGCGCCCTCCTGGACCTGGCGCCGCCCATGGCGCTGGTCCTCCGTGACGGCGAGCCCGTGGAGGTGCCGACCGCGGACGTCGCGGTCGGCGATGTCCTGCTCGTACGCCCCGGGGCGAAGATCGCGGTCGACGGCGTCGTCGAGGACGGCAACAGCGAGGTCGACGAGTCGATGGTCACGGGCGAGAGCCTTCCGGTCCACAAGGAGGCCGGCTCCGACGTCATCGGCGCGACGATCAACAAGAACGGCACGCTCCGGGTCCGTGCCACGAAGGTCGGTGCGGAAACGGCGCTCGCCGGCATCGTCAAGCTCGTGCAGGAGGCCCAGAACTCCAAGGCCCCGGGGCAGAAACTCGCCGACCGCGCCGCCTTCTGGCTGGTGTTCGTCGCGCTGATCGGCGGTGGGCTCACCTTCGCTGCGTGGATGCTGTTCAGCGACCGGCCGGCGGCCGACGCGGTGCTGTTCGCCATCACCGTGGTGGTCATCACCTGCCCTGACGCGCTCGGCCTCGCCACGCCGACGGCGATCATGATCGGGACCGGCCTCGGCGCGAAGCGCGGCATCCTCTTCAAGAACGCGATCGCCCTGGAGACCTCGGCACGGATCGACACCGTCGTCATGGACAAGACCGGCACGCTGACGCGCGGCGAGCCGGAGGTGACCGATGTGATCGCCGACGGCCTGGACGAGCGGGAGCTCCTGCGTCTCGTGGCCGCGGTCGAGCGCTCCTCGGAGCACCCGCTCGCGGAGGCCATCGTCCGCCGGGCGGAGGCCGCGGGCGCATCGCGGGTCGCGGCGTCCGAGTTCGAGAACGTGCCGGGGCACGGCGCGGTCGCGACCGTCGACGGCCGCCGCGTCGCGGTCGGCAACCGGCGGCTGATGGAGCGCGTGGGAGCCGAGCTCGGCCCGCTCGCCGCCCGTCGCGACGAGCTGGCCGACGGCGGGCGGACGGCCGTGATGGCGGCCGTCGACGGCCGCGCGGCGGGTGTGTTCGGCATCGCTGACGCCGCCCGCCCGACGTGCGCATCCGCCGTCGCCGCGCTGCACGACGCCGGCGTCGAGGTGGTGATGCTGACCGGCGACAACGAGGCGACCGCGCGGCGCATCGCCGAGCAGCTGGGCATCGACACCGTCATCGCCGAGGTGCTCCCCGGCGACAAGGCGGCCAGCGTCTCCGAGCTCCAACAGCAGGGACGCAAGGTGGCGATGGTGGGCGACGGCGTCAACGACGCCCCCGCGCTCGCCCAGGCCGACCTGGGCATCGCCATCGGCGCCGGCACCGACGTGGCGATCGAGACCGCCGACCTCGTGCTCATGCGCTCCGACCCGCTGGACGTGGCGACGGCCCTGGCCATCGGGCGCGGCACCCTGCGCAAGATGCACCAGAACCTCGGCTGGGCCGTCGGCTACAACGTGATCGCCCTGCCGATCGCCGCGGGCGTCTTCGAGCCGGCCTTCGGGTTGGTGCTCCGTCCCGAGATCGCGGCCATGTCGATGTCCGGCTCGAGCCTGATCGTGGCCGTCAACGCGCTGATGCTCAAGGGCCTGAGCCTGCCGCACGAGCAGGCGGAGCCTCCCCGCGCGCAGCCGCCCGCACGGAGGCCGCTCGACGAACCAGTCACTCAGGCCCCCTGACGGCGACGCCTCCCCCTGGACGAGGCGCCCAGGTAGGTCAGCACGCCGCACGCGACGGCGGCGCCGATCCCGACTGAGACCGTGCGGCCGCGTGGCCTCGTGAGGTCGATGAGGCCGTGGAGCACCGCGGCGCCGAGGATGGCCGCGACCAGCCGATCGTCGTTGCGCCGCAGGTGCCGGGTCAGCAGCTCGATGTCCTCACGCCGGAGCTGCACCTGCAGTCCATCGCTGTCGAGGGTCGCCAGCAGCCGGCGGACCTGCTCGGGAAGCTCCACCCCGAGTTGTGCCGCCTCGATCCCCGCCCGGCGCAGGCGGCGCGCGACGGCTGCGGGAGTGAGCTGATCGGCGACGAAGCCCTCGGCGTACGGCGCGAGCACGTCCGCGAACTGGAACGCCGGGTCGAGCCTGGCGCCCATCCCCTCGTTCATCACCACCGCCTTGAGGAGCATCGCCAGGTTGCCGGGCACGTGCAACCGGTGGCGCCGCATGACCTCCAGCACCTCTCCGATCAGCTCGCCCACCCGCAGCTCGCCGATGGGCACACCCGCGTGGCGGGCCATCAGCCGCTCGACGTCGGAGCGCAGCGCGGGGGTCGGTGCGACGCCACGACGACACGAGAGCCGCACGACCGCGGCGGCGACCAGGCCGGGCTGGCGCTGGATAAGGCCCTGCTGGAGAGAAAGGTGAGGGAGCTCTCCGGGCATCCGGAACCGGGCTAGGCGGCGGTACGGCTCGCGGGGGTTCATTTTTCGGCCCGAGCGGACGAAGCATATATAGGCGGTTTTCGGGCGGCTTCCCGATTGCCGCGTTCGGTTTTATCCCCTTCCATACTTTTCGAGCCGTGAATGCGCAATCGAAAAAGGCAGTAATTAACGTAATTGAAGAAATTGAAAAAAG
>JACRMD010000305.1 GCA_016215085.1 Solirubrobacterales bacterium
CACGCTGTACTACGAGCACGTCGAGGCCGCCCACGAGCAGCTGCGCCGCTGCTCCACGGTCCACGGCAACCTGGTGGTGCTCGACCTCCGCGAGGAGGAGGTCATCCACCCCACCAACCGCTTCACGATCTACGCGCTGTTCCCGCAGTGCAACGTCTCGATCCACGTGCTCTGGGGCCTCAAGCAGCAGAACACGGTCTTCGCCACGGGCAAGTCGATCGTCAACCGCACGTCGCGGAAGAACGTCGGCGAGATCATGCTGACCTACGGCGGCGGCGGCCAAGAGGCCGCGGGCACCTGTCAGGTCGCCAACCCGCTGGCCGGAGAGGTCCTCGCCGAGCTCATCGCCAGGATCAACGCCGACGGCTAGGACGCCCCGCACTCGCCCGCCCGGGCGAGCGGGTGCGCCGGTGACGATCTAGGGTGCGGGCCGGATGACCCCGGTCCGCCCCGCCACGGCCGCCGACGTGCCGGCCACCGCCGCCGCGCTGGCGCGCGCGTTCCACGACGACCCGGTCACCCGCTGGGTCTACGGGGCCGACGCGGGGCGGCGCGACCGCTGGTCCTCGCGCTTCTTCGCCTGGCAGCTGCGGCGCCTGCTCGACCAGGACGTCTCGTGGACGACGGCGGCCGGCGACGGCGCGGCGATGTGGGCCCTGCCCGACCGCTGGCGCGAGGGGCCCGCCGACGTGCTGCGGCTGCTCGTCGCGACGCTGCCCGGCATCGCCCCGCGGCTGCCGCGGGTGCTGCGCGGCCTGGCCCAGGTCGAGGCCCGCCACCCCGAGCGGCGGCACCTGTACCTCGCGGTGCTGGGCGTGGACCCGCCCCGCCAGGGCGGCGGCGTCGGCTCGGCGCTGCTGGCACCGGGCCTCGAGCTCTGCGACCGCGACGGCCTGCCCGCCTACCTGGAGACGGCGACCGAGCGCAACGTCGCCTTCTACACGCGCCACGGCTTCCGGGTGACCGGCGAGGTGCGGCTGCCCAAGGGCCCGCCCGTCTGGCTGATGTGGAGGGACCCGCGATGAGGCCCGCCGCCGTGGTGTTCGACAACGACGGCCTGCTGCTGGACACCGAGGACGCCTGGACGCGCGCCGAGACCGTGCTCTTCGAGCGCCATGGCGGCACGTTCACCATGGAGCACAAGCGCGACATGATCGGCTCCTCGCACGCGGTGGCCGCGGGGAAGCTGGAGCGGATGCTCGGCCTCCCCGGCGAGGGCTTCGCGCTGATGGCCGAGCTCCATGACCTCGTCATGGAGGAGGCGCTGCGCGAGGTCGCTCCGCGGCCGGGCGCCGAGGCGCTGGTCGCCGCGCTGCGCGACGCCGGCATCCCCGTGGCGGTCGCCAGCAACTCGCCGCGCGACTTCCTGGATCGCGTGCTGGCCGGCAGCGGCATGGCCGGCCGCTTCGCCGTCACCGTGGCGGGCGACGAGGTCGAGCACCCCAAGCCCGCGCCCGACGTCTACCTGGCGGCCTGCCGCGCGCTGGGGGCCGACCCCGCGGCGTCGGTGGCGCTCGAGGACTCGCCGACCGGCGCGGCCGCGGCCAAGGCGGCGGGGATGACGGTCATCGGCGTGCCGTACCTGCCCGACATGGAGATCCCGCCCGCCGACCTCGTCGCGGGCTCGCTCGCCGACGCGCTGGTCCGCGAGGCGTGCGGCCTCCTACCCTCCTTCTCGTGACCCCCCGGGCGGCGATCACGGAGGACGTCGGCAACTTCCTCGACGGCGCCGGCGAGTTCTTCTCGAGCCTGGCCGAGATCAAGTTCGGCGCGCTGTTCCTGGCGCTGCTGTGCTTCGGGACCTACCTGACCTTCCGCGCCCGGGCCTTCTACAACGTGCTGCGCGCCGCCTACCCGGCCGAGCGCATCGAGTTCAAGTACATCTGGGGCGCGTACTTCGCGGCGTACGGCTTCAACAACGTGATCCCGGCCCGCGGCGGCGACGTCATCAAGCTCTTCCTCACCAAGACGTCGGTGCCGAACTCGACCTACCCCGCCGTCGGCGCGGCGTTCTTCGTCGAGGCGGGCTTCGACATCACGATGGGGTCGCTGATCCTGCTGTTCGCCTTCACGCAGGGCGTGTTCCCCAAGCCCCCGGACTTCTCCAAGCTCCACGCGTTCGACCTGAGCTTCTTCGCGTCGCACCCGCGCTTCACGCTCTTCGTGATCACCGCGCTGGCGATCGCCGCGCTCGTCGCGTTCGCCCTGCTCAGCGCGCGCGTGCGGGCGTTCTGGGCGCGCGTGCAGCAGGGGCTGACGATCCTCTTCGACCTGCGCCGCTACTTCCGCGAGGTGTGGCTCGTGCAGTTCGCGGGCTGGCTGTTCCGGTTCACCGCGTTCTGGTTCCTGCTGGAGGCGTTCCACATCGGCGGCTCGGTCAAGAACGTGCTGCTGGTCCTCGGCGTCAACGCGGTCGCCGCCGCGCTGCCGTTCACGCCGGGCGGCGCCGGCGTGCAGCAGGCGTTCCTGGTCAAGGTCTTCGCCGGCACCGCCGCGACCTCGACGGTCGCCGCCTACGCGGTCGGCCAGCAGATCGCGATCGCGACGTTCAGCCTGGCGGTGGGCTTCGCGGCGATCTTCTTCATCTTCAAGTTCCGGTCGTTCAAGGAGGTCATCGCGGCGGGGCGCGAGCACCGCGAGGCCGAGCGCGCGGCGGCGGTACGCTGAACCGCATGGAAGGCTTCGGAGGGCTCTTCGGCGACCCGGACGAGCTGCAGCGGCGGATGGCGGAGTTCGCCGAGCAGATGCAGGGCCAGCAGCGGCTGGCCTGGGCCGACAACGCCATCAACCTCGCGGTGCAGATGACCGTCGCCGCGATCAACCGCGTCAACATCCAGGGGACGCCCGAGCAGCAGGCCCAGCAGGTCCGCCAGGTGATGGCCACGGTGTTCCCCGAGGCCGTCACGCTGGTGCGCGAGGCGCGCCAGGGTCTGCAGTAGCGGACCGACCCGGCGTCCGCACGCTCGTGCCCCGGGTAGCGCCCGGGGCATGGACCTCGAAGGACGCATCGCCCTCGTCACCGGCGCCTCGTCGGGCATCGGCGTCGCCGTGGCCGACCAGCTCGCCCGCGAGGGCGCCGACGTCGCGCTGCTGGCCCGCTCGCGCCCCGGCCTGGAGAAGGTCGCCGCCCGCGTGCGCGCCCACGGCCGCCGCGCGCTCGTCGTGCCCGCCGACGTGACCGACCGGGCGGCGGTCGACGCCGCCGTGCGGCGGGTGGTCGACGAGCTCGGCGGCCTCGACGTCCTGGTCTCCGGCCACGCCGCGGTCGTCTTCGGCCGCTTCGAGGACGTCGCGCCCGAGGACTTCGACCGCACCGTCGACGTCACCTTCACCGGCGCGGTGAACGTCATCCGCGCCGCGCTGCCGGCGCTGGCGCAGCGGCGCGGGACGATCGTCGCGATCGGGTCGATCATGACCAAGGTCCCGCTGCCGACGTTCTCGTCCTACGCCTCGGCCAAGCACGCGCTGCGCGGGTTCCTCAGCTCGCTGCGCATGGAGCTCAAGGCGGCCGGCGACCCCGTGCGTCTGTCGACCGTCAACCCCGGCGCGGTCGACACCCCGCTGTGGGACAACACGACGACCGCCACCGGCCGCGCGCCGCACAAGCCGCCGGACTCCTACTCGCCCGAGGCCGTCGCCAAGGTGGTGGTCGCGTGCGCGAAGCACCCGCGCTCGGAGATCACGGTCGGCGGCGAGGCGCGGCTGGTCGAGCTCGCGTGGACCTTCGCCCGCCCGGTCGGCGAGCAGATCCTCGGCATCGCCGAGCGCCTGTACTCGAGCGGCAGGACGCCCTACGACCGTCCCGGCCGGCTGTGGGACGCCACCTCGACCGGCGAGGCGCGCGACGGCATGCACGGCCGGCCGTCGCTGTGGGCGCCGATCCGGCTCGCGCTCGACGCGCCGCTGCGGCTCCTCTCGCGCGACTGACCCGCCGAGTGTCGACTTGATCCTCCATGCGGGCATCAAGTCGACACGCGATGCGATGCTGGGGGCGTGATCGTCCAGGGCGCCGGGGTCGAGCTCTCCGTCAGCGAGCGCGGCAGCGGGCCGGCGGTGCTGGTCGTGCACGGCATGGCCTCGGACGCGGCGGCGCAGGAGCCGCTGGTCGCCGCGCTCGCCGACCGCGCGCGCGTTGTGGCCTACGACCGCCGCGGCTACGGCGGCTCGACCGCGCCCGAGCCCTACGAGGGCACGACCGTCCAGGAGCAGGCCGAGGACGCCGCCGCGGTCCTCGGCGGCCTCGGCGTGGACCGGGCGGTCGTCGTCGGCGACGGCTTCGGCGCGCTCGTCGCCCTGGACCTCCTGCTGCGCCACCGCGGCCGCGTCGCCGGCGCGGTGCTCGCCGAGCCGCCGCTGTACGCGTTCGTCCCCGAGGCCACCGAGGCGCTCGCCGCGCAGCGCGCCCTGCTCGAGGAGCACCTGCGCGAGGGCGGCCCCCCGGCGGCGGTGGCGGCGTGGGCGGCGGGCCGGGCCGCCGACGACGAGCTCGCCCGCGCCAGGCGCTGCCACCGGGCCTTCTTCGCCGACATGGCCGGGGTGTCCACGTGGCCGGTCAGCCGTCGCGAGCTGCGCGCGATCGCGGTGCCGGTCGCGGTCGTGACCAACGCGCTGTCGCCGGCGCACGTGATCGCCGCCGCCGACGCGCTGGCCGGCGTCGTGCCGGGCGCCACGCGGAGGACCGACGGCGACCTGGCGGGCGCCGCGGCGCGCCTCCTCCAGCCGGCCTAGCGCCGGGACGCAGGACGCGCCGGGGGCCCGAGCCCCTACGCTCCACGCCGTGGCGGCCCCCGAGACCTTCCTGCTCGTCGACGGCGAGAACATCGACGCCACGCTTGGCGGCAGCCTGCTCGGCCGGCGGCCCGCGCCGGAGGAGCGCCCGCGCTGGGACCGCGTGCGCGAGCACGCCGAGGCCGCGTGGGACCAGCCGGTCCGGGCGCTGTTCTTCCTCAACGGCACCGGCCAGGTCCCGATGTCGTTCGTGCAGGCGCTCACCGCGCTGGAGTACCGCCCGGTCCTCATCAGCGGCCCGCCCGAGGTGAAGGTCGTCGACGTGGCGATCCAGCGGACGCTCGAGGCGCTGCTGGAGCGCGGCGGCGGCGACGTGCTGCTGGCCACGCACGACGCCGACTTCGCCCCGCAGCTCGAGGCGCTGGTGCACGCCGGGAATCGCCGCGTCGGCGTGCTCGGCTTCCGCGAGCTGCTCGGCGGCGGGCTGCGCGAGCTGCGCGCCGAGGGCCTGCAGGTGTTCGACCTCGAGGACGACGTCGGGGCGTTCACGGTCGCGCTGCCGCGCGTGCGCGTCATCCCGATCGAGGACTTCGATCCCTGGACGCTGCTGGGCTAGGGCCGGGGGTCGCCTAGGGGTCCCCCTGATGTGCCTGGGCGCCGGGCAGGCGACCCTGGTGGCATGCCCCGCTCCGTGCTCGCCCTCCTCGTCCTCGCCGCGCTCGCGGTGGGGGCGGCGCCCGCGGCCGCCGACGGCCTCGACGCCGAGTGGATCGGCTCGCCGCAGCCCGCCCGCGCGATGGCGGTCGCCGACGCCGGCCCCAAGGCCGCCGGCGTCCTGCAGCGCGAGCAGTCGGCCAAGGTGCGCCGCGGCCTCGGCCTGCCCGGCTACCCCGACCTGCTGGGCAAGCGGTGGAAGGCGAAGGTCCGCAAGGCCGACGCCGCGTTCGTCAAGGCGCTCATGGGCTCGGCGAAGGGCAAGGTCGTGCGCGCAGCGGTGACGCCGCCGGCGATCCCCGCCTCGATCGACGACGACCCGCTGAAGGCCAAGGACGTCCTCCGCCACGGCGCCGAGCGCCAGACCCGGACGATGCGGATCGCGATGAAGGTCGAGGACACGTGCCCGTACTGGCCGCCGGGCGACCCCGACTACTCCGGCCTCATCCGCAGCAAGGTCCGCGCGGAGCACGTCGTCACGACCGTGGAGCGCGTCGGGCGCTACGACGTCACGACCATCGTGACGTTCGAGCTGCGGGCCGAGGCCTCCGCGTCCGCGAGCTCGCACGCCGTGCTCGGTGGGCCGAGCCTGCCCGAGGGCACCGTCAGCATCGTGCGCCAGCAGACGGTCAAGGACCGTCGCACCGGCAAGGTCTCGCGGCGCCCGCTGCAGACCGACCACCAGGCGATCAGCCCGCTGTGGGGCCTGGACGGCTCCTTCGACGACTTCATCGACGCCCACGACGACGACGACAAGGCGCCGGCCCCGCGGCGGCCGCTGCGCTCGGACGTGTGGGACGACATGGCCCAGCGCTTCATCGCGTTCGTGTACACCTCGCTCGAGGCGCAGCACAAGCCGGCGGCCGACCGCATCGCCACGACGAACGCGTGCCTGAAGATGGAGGTCGACGCGCCCGCGCGGCTGTCGCCCGGGCAGACGATCAAGCTCACCCCGAAGCTCATCCCGGTCAACCCGGCGCCGTACTTCCAGCAGCTCGTCAACTCGGGCACGATCCACGCCTACTGGGTCGACCAGCAGGGCGCCGCCGCGAAGAGCATCGTCGGCGAGCCGCCGCCGAAGGAGGGCGCGCCGTGGTTCGAGGTCACCGCGCCGGCGGAGCGCTGGCCCGAGGACCGGCCGTTCGGCATCCGCATCGTCTTCACGTCGGGCGCCGGCGTGGCCGAGACGACCGTGCTGTTCAGGCCCACCGCGACGTTCCCCTACAAGTACAAGGTCACGGCGGCATCCTTCGACGTCTACACCAGCGGCGAGGGCATGGGCGCGACCTGCTCGGTGAGCTGGAAGGGCTCGGGCACGCGGCGCTTCAGCTCGAGCCCGGGCGCGCTCGGCGCCGCGTCGAACGAGCCGCTGCTGGAGCAGCTGCGCTCCGGCGCGCTGCGCGGCGAGGTCTTCACGCGCATCCCCGCCGCCTACAGCGACGACACGACCGCGGGCTGCAAGCACGACGACAGCTTCAAGACCGTCCCGTGCACGCACGCGCACCCCACCCGCCCGCTGGGCGGCGACGGCATGACGTCGATCGGCTTCTCGGTCACGGCCGCCTCGCCCGCCGCCGAGACCGCGATGCTCGACTGGGGCGTGCCGCAGCCGGAGGTCGGGTTCGTGGACGCGGGCGACGAGGAGTGCTCGGTCCACATCCTGGCGTTCCGCGACCAGGAGGACGACCACCAGGTCGTGCCGCTGGCCAAGCTCCTGGCCGACGGCCCGCAGACGTTCGAGTTCGCGGGCTCGAAGACCTTCACCATCGACAGCGAGGACGACCCCATCGTCATGACCCAGACCTGGCACTACACGATGACCGTGGAGCGGCTGCCGTGATCCGGGCCGCGCTGCTGTCCCTCGCCCTTGGGCTCGCGGGCGCCGCGCCGGCCGCGGCGGCCACGCCGACGCGCGCCTGCCCGCAGGCCGATCCGGACAACGGCATCAGCCACGTGCGGGCCGGTGGCGGGATCTCGTGCGCGAGCGCGTTCCGCGTCGCCGAGCGCACCAACTCGGTCAAGTGCTTCCTGAACGGGAACCGGTGCACGCACCGCTACGCGGGCCGCAGCTGGAGCTGCCGCTTCACGACGACGTCCAGCGGCGGCCGGGTGCGCTGCACGAGCGGGCGGCGCGTCGTCACGTACCGGACGCCGTAGCCACGACGGCGACCGTGCCGCCGCGGCGCGCCAGGCCGGCGACGAGCTCGGCCAGCGCCGCGAGCGGCAGCAGCGGCAGCGCCGCGAGCGTCAGCGCGAGGTCGCGCGCGTCCAGCGGCGCGTTGCGCTTGAGCAGGTTGTAGGTGTAGGACGGGTGGCGCGTGAGGCGGGAGACCGCCGACTGCCACAGCCCGAACGGGTTGTGCTCGAGCAGCAGGTGGTGCTCGGACGCCACCGTGAAGCCCGTGCGCGCCAGCAGCGCCCGCAGGCCGGGCAGCGTGAAGTGGGTGCGGTGGCGCGGCGCGTCGAGGTGGAACCACCGCGGGCCGCCGACGCGCGCCTGCCAGCTGCCGAGGTTCGGGACGCCGACGACGAGCGTGCCGCCCGGCGGCAGCCACGAGCGGATGGCGCGCAGCGCCGCCGCGGGGTCGTCGACATGCTCGAGCACGTGCCAGAGCGTCACCGCGCCGGCGTGCTCGC
>JACRMD010000306.1 GCA_016215085.1 Solirubrobacterales bacterium
AACAGCAGCGCGAGGCGCGGCACCGCCTACGCCGCGTGGCGCGGGCCCGCGAGCGAGAGGCCGCGCAGCGCCCGCCGGCGGTCGCGGCGGCCGGGGCCGGCGGCCAGCGCCTCGTCGACGACGTCCTGCACGCCGGACTGGAAGGCCCCGCGGGTGAAGCGCATGGCGTTGGCGACGCAGTCCTGCGGGTCGACGCCCAGCGGGTCGGCCGCGCGGACGGCGGCGGCCAGCGCCTCGGGGTCGGGGTCCTCGAAGAACCAGCCGGTCTCCCCCTCGACCACCGTCTCGGTCACGCCGCCCTCGTCGAGGGCGATCACGGGGCGGCCGGCGGCCTGGGCCTCGACCGCGGCGATGCCGAACTCCTCGGTCGCCGTGACGACGAGCGCGCGGGCGCGGCGCAGGATCTCCGCGGCCTCGGCGTCGTCGACGCGGCCGGCGAACCGGACGGTCGGGCCGGCCAGGCGCTGCAGCCGCCGCGCGTCCGGCCCCTCGCCGACGATCAGCAGCGGCAGCCCCAGGCTGTTGAACGCGCGCACCGCGACGTCGATCCGCTTGTGCGGCATGAGCTCGGAGAGCACGACGTACTCCTCGCCCACCGCGCCGGGCGAGAAGCGCTCGACCTCGACCGCGGGGTACACGACGTCCGCGTCGCGGGTGAAGTAGCGGGCGATGCGCCGCCGGGTGGTCTCGGAGTTGGCGATGTAGCGGTCGACGCGCTGCGCGGCGATCCAGTCCCACTGGCGCCAGCGCTGCAGCACGAGGCCGAGCGCCGCGCGCGCCGCGGGGCCGTGGCGGCGCAGCGTCTGCTCGCGCGCGTTCCACGCGTAGCGGAAGGGGTTGTGGCAGTAGCAGACGTGGACCGCGTCCTCGTCGGGGATGACGCCGTGCGACCACGCCGACGACGACGTCAGGACGAGGTCGTAGCCGCTGAGGTCCAGCGCCTCCATGGCGTAGGGGTACAGCGGCAGGTAGCGACGGAACGTCCGCGCGCTCGGGTGCAGCCGCTGGACGAACGAGGTGTGGACGTTGCGGTGCGCGAAGCGCCCCTCGGTGCCCTCCTCGTCGTAGACCGCCGTGAAGACGTCCGCGTCGGGGAACTGGTCGCACAGGGCAAGGAAGACCCGCTCACCGCCGCGGACGGTGAGGAGGAAGTCGTGGACGAGCGCGACGCGCGGACCCTGCGCCATTGCGGCGGCGAGTCTACGCATCGGGCCGACGTCATCCCCACGCCCCGCGCCGGTAGCGTCCGCGCCCGCATGGTCATCGGCGCCGACGCCCGCCACCTCCTCGCCCGGCGCGGCGTCGCCCGCTACACCGCCGGGATGCTCGGCGCGCTGCCCGGCGAGGTCCGCGCGCTGGTCCCCGGCCGCGCGCCTGTGACCGCGCCCGCCGGCGTCCGCCTCGTCCGCACCCGCGCGTCCTCGCGGCTGCTGTTCGGCGCCGCGGCGCTCACCGGCCGCCCGCGCCTCGACGACCTGCTCGGCGGCCCCGATGTCACCTGGCTGCCCGCGCCGGCGCCCGTCGCGGTGGGCGACCCCTACGTCCTGACCGTCCACGACCTGTCGTGGGAGGACCGCCCCGGCGACTTCACCGCCTACGAGCGCGCCTGGCACCGGGTGGCCCGCCCCCGCGCGCTCGCGCGGCGCGCCGCCGCGGTCGTGTGCGACGCACCGCCCGTGGCCGAGGAGGTGCGGCGCCGCTGGGGCGTGGCCGCGCGGGTCGTCGAGCCCGGCGTCGACCACCGGCCCGCCGCGCCGCACCCGGGCCGCTACGTCGTCTACGTCGGCGCGCTCGAGCCCCGCAAGGGCCTCGACGTCCTCGCCGAGGCGTGGGCGCGCCGCCCGCTGGACGCCGAGCTGCTGGTCGCGGGCGAGGGTCGCATGCACGTCCCCGGCGCCCGGCACCTCGGCCACGTCGGCGACGACGAGCTCGGCGCGCTGTACGCCGGCGCGCTGGCCGTCGTGCTCCCCAGCCGCCTGGAGGGCTACGGGCTGCCGCCGCGGGAGGCCGCCGCGCACGGGACGCCGTCGATCGTCAGCGACCTCCCGACGCTGCAGCTGCCCGGGACGCTGCGCGTCGCGCCCGGCGACGCGGACGCGCTGGCCGAGGCGCTGCGCGCGCTGCCCGCCGAGCGCGAGCGGCTCGTCGCCGAGCTGCCGCCGCCGCGCACGTGGGAGCAGGCCGCCCGCGAGCTGCACGCGGTGCTCGCGGAGGTGGCCGCATGACCTTCGCCGTCGTCACCGTCCTGCACGACTCGGCCGCGGACCTGCGCCGGCTGCTCGCCTCGCTGCCGCCCGGCACGCGGACGATCGCGGTCGACGCAGGCTCGTCCGACGACGGGCCCGAGGTCGCGCTCGCCCACGGCGCCGAGCTCGTCGACGCCGGCGACGTCGGCTTCGGGGCGGCCAACAACCTCGGCGTCGAGCGCGTCCGCGAGGACGTCACCGTCCTGCTCAACCCCGACATCGTGGTGCTCGGCGACGCGCTGGAGCGCCTGGCCGCCGTCGCGGCGCGCGACGGCCTGCACGCGCCGCGGCTGCTGAACCCCGACGGCACGACCCAGCGCAGCGCGCACCCGCTGCCCGGCACCGCCGGGGCGCTGCTGCCCGCCCTCGTCCACCCACGCCTGCTGCCGCGCCGCCTGCGCGAGCGGGCCGACCCGTGGCGCGCGGACCGCCCGCGCGCCGTCGGCTGGGCGATCGCCGCCGCGCTGGCCGCCCCGACCGCGGCGCTGCGCGCGCTGGGCCCGTTCGACCCCGGGCAGTTCCTCTTCTACGAGGACCTCGACCTCTGCCTGCGCGCCCGCGCCGCCGGCCTGCCCACCGTCCTGCACCCCGAGATCGCGATGGTCCACCGCGGCGGCCACAGCACGGGGCCGGCCTACGGCGGCGAGCCGCTGGAGCTGCTGGCGCGGCGGCGCCGCGCGGTCGTCGCCGCGAACCTCGGGCCGCGTGCCCTGCGCCTCGACGACGCGGCGCAGGCGCTGACGTTCGCCACCCGGGCGGTGGCCAAGCCGCGATCCCGGCGCGAGCGCGCCCAGCTGCACGCGTTGGCGGCCGCCCGTCGCGGGTAGCCGCAGCGGCATGACCCAGTTCTGGTTCGCCGCCTCCACCGAGGAGTTCCCGCCCTCGCAGATGCTCGAGCAGGCCAAGGCCGCCGACGCCGCGGGATTCGAGGCGCTGGGCTCCTCCGACCACTTCACGCCGTGGTTCCCCGGCGGCCAGGGCGGCGCCGCCTGGGCGTTCCTCCCCGCGCTGTCCCAGCACACGGACAAGCCGCTCTTCACGAGCGTGACGCCGATCCTGCACCACTACCACCCGGCGGTCGTCGCGCAGTACTTCATGAACCTCCAGGAGCTGCACGCGGGCGACGTCATCCTCGGCGTCGGCTCGGCCGAGGCGATCAGCGAGGTCCCGCTGGGCCTCGACTGGCCCGAGCCCGCCGAGATGCTCGAGCGCTTCGACAAGGGCCTCGAGGCCATCACCCGGCTGTGGGCGGGCGAGGAGGTCACGATGGACGGCGGCTGGTTCCGGCTCGACAAGGCCAAGCTGTACACCGTCGCCGACCGGCCGCCGCGCATGATCGTCTCCGCGTTCGGCCCGCAGGCCGCCGCGATCGCCGGCAAGCACGGCCACGGGCTGTGGACGCTCGGCGACCCCGGGTCGGCGCCCGAGGTCATCGAGGCCTACACGAAGGCCTGCGACGAGCACGGCAAGGAGGTCGGCGACGTCGTCCTCCAGGCGGGCTTCCACCTCGGCGAGCCCGAGGCGGCCGTCATCAAGGCCACCAAGAAGTGGAAGACGACGCAGTTCCCCGAGTACTACCTCGAGGGCCACCACGACCTCGACGCGATGGCCGCCGAGGCCGAGGAGCGGATGAGCGACGAGGAGTTCGCGCACGAGGGCTTCCTCGTCGGCAGCGACCCCGACGAGCACGTCCGCCGCATCCAGGAGATGGCCGGCATCGAGGGCGCGACGGTCGTCTGCCTGCAGGGCATCGGCGACCACGACCCGCTGACCTCGATCCGCCGCTACGGCGAGGAGGTCCTGCCGCGGCTGCGCGGGGAGCGCGAGGGCCGCTTCGCGCGCGAGGGCGCGCGGACCGGCTCCTAGCCCCGCGCTGCAGCCCGGCCGCCGCGCGCCGATCAAGCGGGGGCGATGCGTCGCGTGCTCGCCCTCACCCTCGTCCTCGCCGTCCCCGCCCCGGCCGTCGCCGCGCCGCACCTGCGGGTCGTGCGCGGCAAGCGCGCCGTCGGCGGCCACCACCGCGACCTGGTGCTCGGCACCGGCGGGCCCGACGTGCTCTTCGGCCGCGGCGGCGCCGACGGCCTGCGCGGCGGCCGTGGCAAGGACCGCCTCTACGGCGGCACGGGCGGCGACCGGCTGGTCGGCGGCACCGCGGGCGACCGCCTGCGCGGCGGCCCCGGCGACGACGCCCTCTTCGGCCAGTCCGCCGACGACCGCCTCTACGGCGGCACCGGGCGCGACCGGCTCAACGGCGGCAACGGCGACGACTGGCTGTGGGGCGGCACCAACGACGACCGCCTCGAGGGCGGCGCGGGCAACGACCACGTCCGCGGCGGCCCGGGCGACGACCGCATCGTCCTCGGCTTCGGCCACGACCGCGCGAGCGGCAGCACCGGCGCCGACGACATCGCCGGCGGCAACGCCACCGATCGCATCTGGGGCGGCCCGGGCGCCGACCGCCTCAGCGGCGGCAGCGGCAGCGACCTCCTGCGCGGCGGCCCCGGCGACGACACGATCCTCGCCGCCAGCGGGCGCGACTCGGTCCGCGGCGACGGCGGCGACGACCGCCTGCTCGGCGGCGACGGCCGCGACTCCCTGCGCGGCGGCGCCGGCGACGACGAGCTCGTCGGCCACGCCGGCTCCGACCAGCTGCGCGGCGGCTCGGGCGACGACGTCCTGCACGCCGAGGACGGCGCGCCGGCAGGCGAGGGCGCCGACGCGCTGGTCGACTGCGGCCCCGGCACCGACGTCGCCTACGTCGACGCCGACGACGTGGCGACCGCGCGCATCCGCGACTGCGAGACCCTGACGGTCACCACCGGCCGGATCGCCGACCCCGCCCACGACGGCCTGCCGCTGCTGCTCGGCACGCCCCGCCGCGACCGCCTCTACGGCACCAGCAGCGCGGAGAAGCTCATGGCCGGCGCCGGTCGCGACGTCGTGCACGCGGGGCCTGGCCCCGACAAGGTCCTGGGCGGCAGCGGCGACGACACGCTCTTCGGCGGTCCCGGCCGCGACGTCCTCGAGGGCCAGGACGGCGACGACAAGCTCCTCGGCGGCCCGGGCGGCGACACCATCGCCGGCCGCCCCGGCAACGACCGCGTCCGCGGCGGCAGCGGCGCCGACCGCATCACCGGCGACCGCGGCAACGACGTCCTGCGCGGCGAGGGCGGCAACGACCACATCTGGGGCGGCTACGGCCGCGACCGCGTCAGCGGCGGCGCCGGCGACGACGTCATCAACGTCGTCGACCTCGCCCGCGACCGCGTGCAGTGCGGCCCCGGCCGCGACCGCGTGGCCGCCGACCGCCGCGACGTGATCCTCGGCGGCTGCGAGCGGGTCGTCCGCTAGGCCATCGTCAGGCCGCCGCTGACCGACAGCGTCTGGCCGGTGACGAAGCCCGCCTCCTCGGAGGCGAAGTACGCCACCGCGGCGGCGACGTCCTCGGGCCGGCGCAGGCGCTTCATCGGCACCGCGCGCGTCATCGCCGCGATGACCTTCGCCCCGCGCTCGTCGGTACCCACCATGCCCTCCAGCAGCGGCGTCTCCGTCGGCCCCGGGCACACGACGTTGGCGGTCACGCCCTTGGTGGCCACCTCGCGCGCCAGCGACTTGCTGAAGCCGACGATGCCGGCCTTCGCGCCCGCGTAGACCGACTCCAGGGACGAGCCGACGCGCGCCGCGTCCGAGCTCGTGCTGACCACGCGGCCCCAGCCCCGCTCGACCATCCCCGGCAGGAACCGGTGGGTGACGCGCAGCGCGCCCAGGTAGTTGATCTCGACGACCTTGCGCCAGAAGTCCTCGCCGGTCTCGGCGAACGGGCGCAGCTCGTCCCAGCCGGCGTTGTTGACCACCACGTCGACCGGCCCGAGCCGCTCCTCAACGGCCGCGGCGCACGCGTCGACCGCCGCCGTGTCGGTGACGTCGATCGCGAAGCCCGCCGCCGCACCGCCGGCGGCCGCGGCGGCCTCCTCGGCGCGCGCGGCGTCGAGGTCGGCGACCGCCACCCGCAGTCCCCGGGCGCAGAGCTCGGCGGCGATCGCGCGGCCGATGCCGCCGGCGCCGCCCGTGACGATGGCCGTGCGCGTCATGCCGACGCCGCCCCGCGGTAGGGCCCGAAGTCGGGCGGGCGCTTCTCGTTGAACGCGGTGACGCCCTCGGCCGCCTCGTCGGAGTCGACGAACTGGTGCAGGCCGGTGAAGGCGATGCTGCCGACGCCGGCGATGTGCTCGGTGTCGGCGTTGAAGGACTGCTTGAGGAAGCGCAGCGACGTCGGCGACAGGCTGAGGATCTCGTCGGCCCAGCGGCGCACCTCGGCGCGCAGCTCGCCCAGCGGCACGACGCGGTTGACCAGGCCCCAGCGCTCGGCGTCCTCCGCGCTGTAGCGCCGGCACAGGAACCAGATCTCCCGCGCGCGCTTCTCCCCCACGACGCGCGCCAGGTAGCTCGTGCCGAAGCCCGCGTCTAACTAGCCCACGCGCGGGCCGTTCTGGCCGAAGATCGCGTGGTCGGCGGCGATCGACAGGTCGCAGAGCACGTGCAGCACGTGGCCGCCGCCGATCGCGACGCCGTTGACCGCGGCGATGACCGGCTTGGGGATCGCCCGGATGATGCGGTGCAGCGACTCGACCTCGAAGAGCCCGTAGTCCGACGGCCCGTAGTCGCCGGTCTCCGCCCGCTGCTTCTGGTCGCCGCCGGTGCAGAAGGCCTTCTCCCCCTCGCCGGTGAGCACGACCACGCCGACGCCCGTGTCGGCCCAGGCCAGCTTGAAGCAGTGCAGCAGCTCGTCGACCGTCCGGCTGCGGAACGCGTTGTAGCGCTCGGGTCGCGCGATGGTGATCCACGCGACCCCGTCCTCGACCTCGTACCGCACGTCCTCCAGCGCCCGCGTGCTCGCGTCGCCCATCGGCTCCTCCTCCGTCGTTCGCCTAGAACAGGCCCAGCTGCGCGGCGGCGACGGGCTCGGGCTCCGGCTCGGCCGCGAGCGCGGGCTCCTCGATCACCGGCTCGGGCTCCTCCTCCACGAGCCGCCGCGGCTGCTCGGGCGCGCCCAGGGCCAGCAGCTCGGGGATCCGCGCGAAATCCCGGCGCAGCACCTCGACGTTCGCCGGCGTGTAGAGCGCCGCCGCCGGGTGGAACAGCGGGTACAGCCGCACCGCGCGCGGCCCGACGACCCTGACCTCCTCGCGGCCGTGCAGCCGCGTGATCCCGGTCGGGTCACCCCGCAGCAGCTTCGTCGAGAAGTTCCCCAGCGTGCAGATCACCGTGGGCTCCACCAGCTCGATCTGCCGGAACAGATAGGCCTGGCAGCGTTCGATCTCGACCGGGTGCGGGTCGCGGTTGCCCGGCGGGCGGCACTTGAGCGTGTTGGTGATGAACACCTCGTCGCGCGTGAGCCCGATCTCGCCGAGCAGCGTCTCGAGCAGCTTGCCGGCCTGGCCGACGAACGGCAGGCCCTGCTCGTCCTCGTTGCGGCCGGGGGCCTCCCCGACGAACATGAGGTCGGCATCGGCGTTGCCCGCGCCGAACACGACGGTGTGGCGGGTCTGCGCCAGCTGCGGGCACTTCACGCAGCCGCGCGCCTCGTGGAAGACGGCCTTCAGCGCCTCGCGGCGCTCGTCCTTCGACGGCACGCGCCCATGCTAGGGCCGCCGCCTGACGAGAGCACCCGTCTGGGGGGTTTGCCTCCGCAGTTTCCGGGCTATCATGCGCGTCACTGAGTTCGCGACCGGCATCCCCGACAGGCGGGGAGCTGGACCGAGAGACGCAGATGACAACCGCCATCCCGCGCTGCGCGGTCGTTGGTCACGGCCGCTTGGGCACGGCACTCGCCGCAGCCCTGCCGCACGCCCTGGGTCCGTACGGACGCGGTGCGACGTGCGAGGACGCCGACGTGGTGCTGCTCTGCGTGCCCGACGCGGCCATCGCCGAGGCCGCCGCCCGCGTCGCGCCGGGCCGGCTCGTCGGCCACTGCTCCGGCGCCACCACGCTGGCCCCGCTGGCGCCGCACGAGGCCTTCAGCCTCCATCCCCTGATGACCGTCCCGGCCGAGGGCGCGGACTTCCGCGGCGCCCACGCGGCGGTCGCCGGCGGCACGCCGCGGGCGCTGGAGACGGCGCGGCGTCTGGCGCAGGCCCTGGGCATGACCGCCTTCGAGGTCCCTGACGAGGACCGCGCCGCCTACCACGCCGCCGCCTCCATCGCCTCGAACTTCCTCGTCACGCTCGAGTGGGCGGCCGAGCGCGTCGGCGGCGTCGACCGCGCGGCGCTCGCGCCCCTCGTCCGCGCCGCGGTCGACAACTGGGCCGCCCACGGTCCCGAGCGCGCCCTCACCGGGCCGATCGCCCGCGGCGACGAGGCCACCGTGGAGCGCCAGCGCGCGGCCGTCGCGGACCGCGCGGCCGACCTCCTCCCCGTCTTCGACGCGCTGGCCGAGGCCACGCGCTCGCTCGCCAGGGTGCCGGCATGAGGACCGTCCGCACCGTCGCCGAGCTGCGCGCCGCGCTCAAGCAGCCGCGCCGTGAGGAGCGCAGCATCGGGCTGGTCCCGACGATGGGCTTCCTGCACGACGGCCACCTGAGCCTGATCCGCCAGGCGCGCGCCGAGCACGACGAGGTCGTCGTGTCGCTCTTCGTCAACCCGACGCAGTTCAACGAGGCGAGCGACCTCGCCGCCTACCCGCGCGACGAGCGGCGCGACGCCGCGCTGGCCGCCGAGGCCGGCGCCGACCTGCTGTTCGCCCCGCCGGTCGAGGAGGTCTACCCCACCGGCTTCGCCACCGAGGTCCGCGTCGGCGGCCCGCTCACGGAGTCGCTGGAGGGCGTCCAGCGCGGCGCCGGCCACTTCCACGGCGTCACCACCGTCGTGACCAAGCTCCTCAACATGGTCCAGCCCGACACCGCGTACTTCGGCCAGAAGGACGCGCAGCAGGCCCTGGTCATCCGCCGGCTGGTCCGCGACCTCGACCTCCCCGTGCGCATCGAGGTCCTGCCGACGGTCCGCGAGCCCGACGGCCTCGCGCTCTCCAGCCGCAACGTCCGGCTGCAGGGCGAGGACCGCCGCCGCGCGCTGGCCCTCAGCCGCGCGCTGCAGGCCGCGGAGAGCGACCTCGCGGCCGGCGTCCGCGACGCCGCCGAGCTCACGGCCGGCCTCGCGGACGTCTTCTCCGCCTTCGACGTCGAGCCCGAGTACATCGCGCTCGTCGACCCAGAGACGCTCGCCCCGGTGGCAACGGTCGACCAGGAGACGCTCCTGGCGGTCGCGGCCAAGGTCGGCGAGGTCCGCCTGATCGACAACACCATCCTGAACAGCAACGGCAACGGGAGGGCCTGACGCCGCCATGCAGCGGGTCATGCTGAAGTCCAAGATCCACCGGGCGACGATCACCGACTGCGACCTGCACTACGTGGGGTCCATCACGATCGACCCGGAGCTGCTCGAGGAGGCCGACATCCTCGAGCACGAGCAGGTGCACGTCGTCGACGTCGACAACGGCGCCCGCTTCGAGACCTACACCATCGCCGGCGAGCGCGGCTCGGGCGAGATGAAGGTCAACGGCGCGGCCGCTCGCCTCGTCCACCGAGGCGACACGATCATCGTCATCTCCTACGGGCAGTACGACGAGGCCGACCTCGAGCGGTACGAGCCGCGCGTCGTCCACGTCGAGAAGGACACGAACCGCATCATCGAGGTCGATGCGGCAGTGGCCACCCTCCTCACCTGAACCGGGGTCCCCATGAGCACCACCAAGAACATCACCGTCCCGTCCGACGCGTCGCGGCTGCCGATGACGCTGCCGCGGCTGGCCGAGAAGAAGCGCCTCGGCGAGCCGCTCGTGATGGTCACCGCCTACGACTACCCGTCGGCGCTGGCCGTGGACAAGGCCGGGGTCGACCTCGTCCTGGTCGGCGACAGCGGCGCCATGACGGTGCTGGGCTACGACTCGACCGTCCCGGTGTCGCTGGACGAGCTGCTCGTCCTCGCGCGGGCGGTGCGCCGCGGCCTGACCACGCCGTTCCTCGTCGGCGACCTGCCGTTCGGGTCCTACGAGGTCAGCGACGAGCAGGCCGTGCAGACCGCCTTCCGGTTCGTCAAGGAGGCGGG
>JACRMD010000114.1 GCA_016215085.1 Solirubrobacterales bacterium
CGCCAGCGTGTCGCGCAGCGCGGCCTCGGCCAGCGCGGCGGCCTGCTCGGGCGTGCAGGGCGGGCAGAGCCGGGTCTTGACGCGCCCGGGCGCCGGCGCCTTGGCGATCACGGCCAGGACCGCCCCGCTCACGCGAGCACCGCCGCCATGTCGCGGACGGTGCGGACCGTGCCGCGCACGGTGCCGGTGACCTTCGAGCGCCCCTCGCGCTCCCGGTAGGGCACGCCGACCTCCGCCAGGCGCCAGCCGGCGCGGTGCGCGCGCACGACCATCTCCAGCGGCCAGCCGAAGCGCCGGTCCTCGATCCCGAGCGCCAGCAGCGCCTCGCGGCCCGCCGCCCGCATCGGCCCGAGGTCCTCGAGCCGCGGGCCGCCCCGGCGGGCGAGCTCGCGCACGAGGACGCGGTTGGCCAGCCGGGCGTGGAGCGGCCACGCGCCACGTTGCGCGACGCGCCGGGCGCCGAGCACGAGGTCGGCCTCGCCGGCCAGCACCGGGCCGGCGACCCGCGGCAGGTCCCGCGGGTCCATCGACCCGTCGCAGTCCATGAAGCAGACGACGTCGGCGGTCGCGGCGCGCAGCCCGGCGAAGCAGGCCGCGCCGAACCCCCGGCGCACCTCGTGGACCACGATGCCGGCCCCGTGGCGGCGCGCGACCTCGGCGGAGCCGTCCGTCGAGCCGTTGTCGGCCACGACCGCGCGATAGCCGGCGGGCAGCCGCCCGAGGACCCAAGGGAGGGCCTCGGCCTCGTCCAGCACCGGCAACACCACGTCCACGCTCACCCTCTCCACTTCGGGCGGCGGTCACGCCGCGGATCACCGGCGTTACAACTTGGGCGATGCGCATCCTGGTCACCGGCGGCGCCGGCTTCGTCGGCTCGCACGTCGCCGAGCAGCTCCTCGAGCGCGGCCACGAGGTCCGCATCGTCGACGCGCTGCTGCCCACCGCGCACGACGGCGCGCCGGGGTTCGTGCCCGCGGCGGCCGAGCTGGTCGTCGCCGACCTGCGCGACGCGGACGTCGCGCGCGCGGCGGTCGCCGGCGTCGACGCCGTCTGCCACCAGGCGTCGATGGTCGGCCTCGGCGCCGACGTGGGCGACCTCCCGGACTACGTCGCGCACAACGACCTCGCGACCGCGCAGCTCCTGCGCGCGCTGGCCGAGGCGCGGTTCCGCGGGCGGCTGGTGCTGGCCAGCAGCATGGTGGTCTACGGCGAGGGCCGCTACGCCTGCCCGGAGCACGGCGTCGTGCGCCCCGGCCCGCGCGCGGTCGCCGACCTCGAGGCGGGCCGCTTCGAGCCGCCGTGCCCCGCGTGCGGGCGGGCGCTGGAGCCGCGCGCGGTCCCCGAGGACGCCCCGCCGGACCCGCGCAACGTCTACGCCGCGACGAAGCTCCACCAGGAGCACCTGTGCGCGGCGCTGGCGCGCGAGCGCGACGGCGTGCACGTGACGGCGCTGCGCTACCACAACGTCTACGGGCCGCGGATGCCGCGCGACACCCCGTACGCCGGAGTGGCGTCGATCTTCCGCAGCGCGCTGGAGCGCGGCGAGGCCCCGCAGGTCTTCGAGGACGGGGCGCAGGTCCGCGACTTCGTCCACGTCCGCGACGTGGCCCGCGCCAACATGCTCGCGCTGCTGGGCGACGAGCCGGCGACCGGCGCCTTCAACATCGCCTCCGGCACCCCGCGAACGGTCGGCGACATGGCCCGCGCGCTGGCCGCCGCGCTGCCCGGCGCGCCCGCGCCGGTGGTCACCGGCGCCTTCCGCCGCGGCGACGTCCGCCACGTCTTCGCCGCCCCCGACCGGGCCCGCGAGGTGCTCGGGTTCAGCGCGCGGACGGGCCTCGAGGACGGCATGGCGGAGTTCGCGCACGCCGTTCTGCGCAGCCCCGCCCGCCGGTCAGGCTAGGCTTGGCGCTCCCCTCCGGCCGCATCTGCGCCATGACTCCCCCCGACACCGCCCGCTCGCCGGGGCCGTCGGCGTTCCCGCCGGCCGCGACCCTCGAGTTCCGCAACGCCTCCAAGACGTACCCGGGGACGGCGGAGCCCGCCATCCGCGACCTCTCGCTGGAGGTGCCCGCCGGCGAGGTGTGCGTGCTCGTCGGCCCGTCGGGGTGCGGCAAGACCACCGCGATGCGGCTGGTCAACCGCATGATCGAGCTCAGCTCCGGCGACGTCCTGCTCGACGGCCGCAGCGTCCGCGACGAGGACCCGGCACGGCTGCGGCGCCGCATCGGCTACGCGATCCAGCAGATCGGCCTGTTCCCGCACCAGACCGTGGCCGAGAACGTCGCGACGGTCCCGCGCCTGCTCGGCTGGGAGCGCGCCCGCGTGCACGAGCGCATCGACCAGCTGCTCGAGCTCGTCGGCCTCGAGCACGACATGCGCGACCGCTACCCGGGCCAGCTCTCCGGCGGCCAGCGCCAGCGGGTCGGCGTCGCGCGCGCGCTCGCGGCCGACCCGCCGCTGCTGCTCATGGACGAGCCCTTCGGCGCGATCGACGCGATCACGCGCGGCCGGCTGCAGGAGGAGTTCCGCCGGCTGCAGCACGAGCTGGGCAAGACCGTGGTCTTCGTCACCCACGACATCGACGAGGCGCTCAAGCTCGGCGACCGGATCGCGGTCATGAAGCCCGGCGGCGTCCTGGCCCAGTACGCGCCGCCCGAGGAGCTCGTGCGCAACCCGGCCGACGCGTTCGTGGAGGACTTCGTCGGCGCCGACCGCATGATCGCCCGGCTGGAGTGGCTGACCAACCTGCGCGCGGAGGGCCGCCGGCCGTGATGGTCCCGCTCGCCCAGGTCCAGATCCGCGACCGCTCCAAGCTCGACTGCGTCCAGCAGAACGGGTTCTGCCCGGACTGGATCCGCGACCACGTGGGCGACTACCTCGACCCGCTCTGGCGCCACCTCGAGCTGACGCTCGTCTCCGTGGCGCTGGGGTTCGCCATCGCCTTTTGGCTGGCGATCGTCGCCCATCGCCGCCGCTGGCTGACCGGGCCGATCCTCGGCGTCACGGGCATCCTGTACACGATCCCGTCGCTGGCGGCGTTCGCCATCCTCATCCCGCTGACCGGGTTCGGGTTCGTCACGGCGGTCATCCCGCTCACCGCCTACACGCTGCTCATCCTGTTCCGCAACATCACGACCGGGCTGCGCAACGTGCCGGCCGAGGCGCGCGACGCCGCGCGCGGCATGGGCCTCACCGAGCAGCAGCTGCTGTGGAAGGTCGAGCTGCCGCTGGCGCTGCCGGAGATGTTCGCCGGGCTGCGCGTCGCGACGACGACGACGGTCGGCCTCGCGGCGCTGGCGTTCTACGCGGGCGCCGGCGGCCTGGGCCAGCAGATCCTCACCGACATCCGCTTCAAGTCGAACGTCGCGCTGGCCGGCGCGCTGTGCGTGCTGCTGGCCTTCGCGCTCGACGTGCTGCTCCTGCTCGCCGAGCGGATGGCCCTGCCCTGGAGGCGCGCCCGGGCATGACCGACGCGCTGAACTACCTGCTGCACAGCCGCGAGTCGGTCGGCGGCGGCGTGGAGATCGGCGGCAGCCACCTGCTGCCGCTGCTGTGGACGCACCTGCGCGTGACGTTCGAGGCGCTGCTGATCGCCACGGCCCTGGCGCTGCCGGCCGGCATCTGGCTCGGGCACCGCGGCAAGGGCCAGCTGGCCGCCAGCACGGCGGCGAACGTCGGCCGCGCGGTCCCGAGCTTCGCCGTGCTGGTGTTCTTCAGCGCCTACTTCGGGCTCAACGTCACGAACCTCGTGTTCGCGATGGTGCTGCTCGCGCTGCCGCCGATCTTCGTCAACGCCTACGTCGGCGTCCGCCAGGTCGACCGCGACGTCGTCGACAGCGCCCGCGGGATGGGCCTCACCGACCACCAGCTCGCCACGCGCGTCGAGCTCCCGCTCGCGCTCCCGCTCGTCTTCGGCGGCATCCGCACATCGGCGGTCAACGTGCTCGCCACCGCCACGCTCG
This sequence comes from Solirubrobacterales bacterium, assembly GCA_016215085.1. Lineage (GTDB taxonomy): Bacteria > Actinomycetota > Thermoleophilia > Solirubrobacterales > Solirubrobacteraceae > Baekduia. The sequence continues at coordinate 3,966 of JACRMD010000114.1, forward strand.
GCCCGTACGTCGGCGTCGACACGCTCGGCGTGCCGATCGTCAACGCCAACGTCCACGGCGACGCCGGCCGGCTGGGCACCGCGATCCTCATCGCGGTGCTGGCGATCGCGGCCGAGCTGCTCTTCGCCGCGCTCCAGCGCCGGGTCACGCCGCGCGGCCTCAAGCTCCAGGACCACGACCAGGACCACCCAAGGAGGAAGGCACCCATGCGATCCCGCACGATCGCCGCCACGCTCGCGCTCGCCCTCACACTCGGGCTCGCCGCGTGTGGCGACGACGACGACAGCGGCGGCTCTGGCGGCTCCGGCGGCCAGCAGACCACCGCCACCGCGCCCGCCGACGGCAAGGCGATCCAGCGCAACGCCGAGAACGCCTCGAAGCCGACGATCACCGTCGGGTCGAAGAACTTCACCGAGGAGTTCATCCTCGGCGAGATCTACGCGCAGGCGCTCCAGGCCGCCGGCTACAAGGTCAAGTCCGAGCAGATCGCCCTGAAGGCGCTGAAGTCCGGCGAGGTCGACGCCTACCCGGAGTACACCGGCACGGCGCTGACGAGCTTCTTCAAGGTCAAGACCGACGACGTCCCCAAGGACGCGCAGGAGGCGTACACGCAGGCCAAGGACGAGTTCGCCAAGCAGGGCCTGGCGGCGCTCGCCCCGACCCCGTTCACCGACTCCAACGGCTTCGCCATGACGCAGGAGGGCGCGCAGGAGGCCGGCGGGGTGACGAAGCTCTCCGACCTCAAGGACAAGGCCTCGTCGCTGGTCCTGGCCGGGCCGCCGGAGTGCGCGCAGCGCACCGACTGCAAGCTCGGCCTCGAGCAGGTCTACGGGCTGAAGTTCAAGAAGTTCACCTCGGTCGACCTGGCCAAGCGCCACGAGGTGCTCAAGAACGGCCAGGCCGACGTGTCGCTCGTGTTCACCACCGACGGCCAGATCAAGGCCGAGAACCTGGTGCTGCTCGAGGACGACAAGCAGCTCTTCCCGCCCTACAACATCACGTTCGTCGTCAAGCAGGACGTGCTCGACGCCGCCGGGCCCGACTTCCAGGCGACGGTCGAGAAGGTGCAGGAGGGGCTGACCACCGAGGTCATGCAGGAGCTCAACTCCCGCGTGGACCTCGACAAGGAGAAGCCCGCGGCGGTCGCCAAGGCCTACCTACAGGAGGCCGGCTACCTGCCGTCCTGACCGGTGATGCGGGCGGTTCGCGTCCGGTGGCCCGCGGGAGCTACCGGGCGCGGACCGTCACGTCGCCGGCGTCGGTCATCGCGACGAGGGCCTGGGGCGCGAGGTCGTCGCGGATGAGCCCGGCGACGGTCACGTCGCCGGCGTCGGTCGTCGCGTCGACGCGGTAGGCGCCGTAGGGGACGACCACCTCGACGTCGCCCCCGTCGGAGACGGCCTCGACGCGGGTCGGCTCGCCGAAGACGTCGAGGTCGACGTCGCCGGCGCCGGTGCTCGCCTTCAGCGTGACCGGCTCCACGCGCTCGGTGCGCACGTCGCCCGCTTCGGTGCGGACGTCCAGGCGGCCGTGGAGGCCGCGGAGGTCCACGTCGCCGGCGTCGCCTTCGACGACCACGTCGACGTCCGGCGGGGCGGCGATCCGCAGGTCGGTCTGGCAGCGCAGGATCGCGCCGATGCCGTTGCAGCGGGCGTCGACGTGCAGCGTGTCGCCCTCCGTGCGCTGGCGCACCTTCGGGCGGTCCAGGAGCCAGGCGTCGTGGCGGTCGACGACGACGTCGGAGGTCAGGCCGGCGCGGATCTCGACGTCCCCGGCGTCCGCGCGGACGACGATGCGCTTGATCTCGTGGCGCACGATCGTGCGCATGTCGCGCTCGGACCGCAGCGCCTCGGTGAGGGCGAACGCGGTGCCGGACAGCGCGAGCAGGCCGAGCGCGGCCAGCACGACGATGCGCATCGTGGACACGGCGACGACGGTAGAGCGCGCTGGTGGGCGCCGAGGTACGGCCACCCCCACCTTTCTGGTACCCCGTTCTGTGCCGGGCGGCGCAGTATGCGCCCGTCCGGGCGATGCGCGACCATGCCGGACCGTGTCCGTGATGGAGGAGCTCGCCACCCTGCAGGTCCGCCGCCTGCACCCCGACGCGCGGCTGCCCGCGCGCGGGCGCCCGCACGACGCCGGCTACGACCTCGCGACGGTGGAGGCCTTCACGCTCGAGCCCGGGCAGCGCACGCTCGCGCCCACCGGCCTGGCGATCGCGCTGCCGCCGGGCGTCGCCGGGCTCGTCACGCCGCGCTCGGGCTTGGCCATCCGCGACGGCATCACGGCCCTCAACGCGCCCGGGCTCATCGACCCCAACTACCGCGGCGAGCTCAAGGTCGTCCTCCACAACGCCGGCGACGCCCCGTTCCACGCGGAGGTCGGCGACCGTATCGCGCAGCTGCTGCTGGTGCCGTACCTCTCGCCGCTGATCGAGGCGGTGCAGGAGCTGCCGCCGTCGCCCGACGAGCGGGGCGAGGCGGGCTTCGGCTCCTCGGGCCGCTAGGCCCGCACCGGGAGCGGTCGGGGATCCCCCCGATGGTGCGGTGAGGCCCCGGGCCTCACCGTGTCGGGATGACCTCCCGACCCCTCCCCCTCCTGCTCCTCGCCGCGGTGGTCGCGTGGCTCGGGCTCGCCCCGGCGGCGTCGCACGCCAAGCCCGTGCGCTACGTCAGCTACACCGCAACCGTCGAGGGCTCGCTCGACTTCGACCGCCTCGGCGACCGCGAGGCGCACGCGGAGCTCACGTGGACCACCCCGTTCAAGCACGTCATGTTCGAAGGCGACCGGGCGTACACCGAGAGCCCCGACAACATCGGCGTCGTGACGACCGGCCACCTGGTCTCGGCGTCGGCCGTGACGACGATGGGCTCCGACGTCTACACCTGCACCGCCGACGGGCTCAGCCTCGCGCCGACGTCGGGCCGCTTCTTCGACACGCCCTACGTCAAGGGCACCGACCCCGTCATCAGGCTCCGCGTGCTCACCGACGCGTTCCCGGACTTCGACGCCTGCCCCCACCAGGCCGCGACGCAGTTCGACCTCCGCGGCGCGCTCGTCGACGGCCGCCACACCTACGACACGCAGTTCACCTTCCCCCGCGAGGCCATCGGCATGGGCAAGGTCGTGCAGCTCGTCGAGGAGACGGTCACCGACCGGCGCTGCCCCGGCAACCTCTTCGGCCACGCGCCGTCGTGCCGGCTGTCGTTCAAGGCCACCGTGACGTTCCTCAAGATCAACGACTTCGTGATCGACGACGGCGCGCCGGTCGAGATCACCGAGGACGACATCCCCGATCCCCCGGCCCCCGCCCCCGCTCCGGCGCCCGCGCCGGCCGCCGCTGCGGCGCCGGCGCCTGCCGGCGACCTGCTCGCGCCGGTGCCCGCCCGCGGCGC